>DEIT01000219.1:12296-15847 GCA_002352635.1 Hyphomicrobiaceae bacterium UBA2767
GCATTGGCACGGAACATGGGGAACACAAAATCCCGAACGAATTCCTCGCGCAAATCCTCGATGTAGATTTCCTTGATGCCAAGCATCTCGGCTTTTTGCCGCGCCGGCTCGAGTTCCTCACCCTGCCCCAGATCGGCCGTAAAGGTGACCACCTCGCAGCCATAGGTTTCCTGCAGCCATTTCAGGATGATCGACGTGTCGAGCCCGCCTGAATAGGCAAGCACGACTTTGCGGATGTCTTTGTTTACGCTCACGGGTTTGGCTTCCGGCTCTGCTTGTGTGTTTGGTTCCGCGCAGCTTATAGGCGCGCGCTGGTTGAGGCGCAAGGATACGCTACTTCCGCGGCGCTGCCATAGAAGCGACTGGCGGATATCCAGCTGACCGCCACAACCGGCCAAGGCGCAAGTCTGGAAGTGGGTTCGGGCTTACCTTGAGCAGCGCGCACACCCAAGCGCAACACTCGCAGATCGTTACGATGAGCCCACCATGGTCCAGATCCCAGTGACTGATTGGCCCGGCAAGTCGGGTTTCCCAATCAAGCGGCCAGAACAGCAAAGGGCCGTCGTCCACATGGGTGAGGATATCCGCCGCCGCGTGGCTCGCCGCTCCCGCCAGGAATGCCAGAACCGGGGCGCGGCGTTCGGCATCCAGATGTGTGGCGGCGAGAGCGGCGAGCAGGGCAAGGCTGAGAGGGCCATGCAGGAGATTGTGGCTCGATCGAAGGGTCCAGCCGAAGAAATAGAAGAGATCCATTTGCGCCTTGAATTTCACGAATTCAAGCGACCCCGTTTCGAGCAGCGTCGTTGCCGCTGCGACGATTCCGGCAGCAATCACCGGGCAATCCGGCGCCATAGCGCCTGCGACCACGCAACGGAATCGTACTCCTTCCCATCTGAACACACGGGCAAGGAAATAGCCCAGCAAGCCATGCGTCGGCAGTTTCATCTTCAGTCCCTCTTTGATCCGAAATCCGTGTGCAGCGCTTGCGGCATGACCCTTTCAGCGACGAGGAATCCGAGCCAGATCGATGTGGCAGCGAGAACAAGCAGCGTTCCCATGGCTCCGACCCCGCGCCCAACCGAGTTTCCGTCCGTCACGGAAAGTCCGATGGCATGCATCATGCGGGCGGTGAGGAATACACTCGCAGCACCGACGACAAGGTAAGCCGGTGCATCCGCCCCTTCGACGAGCATCAGGAGGATGAGGACCAGAGGCACATACTCTGCAAAATTTGCATGAGCGCGAACGCGCCTTCGAAGGACGCTGTCTTTGCCGACGCCTATTGGAATTCCGGTACTGGCGCGCATGAGTCCAACGCGCAATGTCAGGACGATGTAAACGAGTCCAAAGGCGGCGGCTGTCAACGCGGTGATTGTCGGAAAATGCATCATCGGGGTGGCCCGCTCCATGTGTTCGGCGTGTCGTACGCTAGTGAGGAAAGCGAACCATATTTGGACTGTTTTAGTTACAACATATGATAATTATGCTAATCAGTGGTGCATGAATGCACCAAAAGAAATGGATTGGGATGATGTCCGGGTGTTGCTGGCGCTGAGCCGCCAGGGCTCGGTTCGCGCGGCAGCTCGTGCCCTCAAAGTCAGCCATACGACCGTATCTCGCAGGTTAGGCAGCCTCGAGGACTCACTTGGCGTCAGGATCCTCGATCGCAGCAATGCGGGTCAGCTGGTTCCGACGCCGGAAGGCTCAGAGCTTCTTCGCGCCGCCGAAGTCGCCGAGGTCCAGCTCAATGAAGCGCAAAGGCGAATACAGGGGCGCGACGCACGGCTGTCAGGCGTTCTGCGCGTCAGTGTATATGAGAACGCGGTTGCGACGCTCCTGGGCCCGCATATCGAGGCGTTCCACAAAGCACATCCTGATATAGAGCTTGAGCTCATCGAGACGAATGAGACTGCCAGTCTGACGCGGCGCGAAGCAGACATTGCCTTGCGATACGCACTCAAGGATCCCCCGCAGGGCCTGGTCGGGCGGCGCGTTGGCCGCGCAGCCTATGCACTCTATGCGGCACGGGAGTACTTGCCGGAAATCATGGAGAGCCCCGACGGCCCTATCGAGGTTCTCTGCTATACCGACCAACTCGTCACGCTTAAGCAGGAAAACTGGTTCAAAGAGCGGTTTCCCAATGCAATCAGTTCCCTGCGAAGCAATTCACCGTCTGTTCTGGCAGCTCTCGCCCGGGGCGGGCCCCGACTGTTTCGCCTGCCCTGCGTCTATGGGGAATTCATGCCGGAGTTCAAACGCATCCAACTCGACCCGACCGACTGGGGTCATGACGTTTGGCTCCTGACCCATCCGGACTTGCGACGCACTGCCCGTGTCGCCGCCTTCATGTCATTTGTAGGCGACCGGCTCATCGCCGTTCGTGAGGTGATCGAGGGAAGGCGAACCTCAGCGGATACATTTTCGGATTCATGATATCCAAGGTGAGCCTGAACAACCCAATGAGCCCAGCCAATGGCCCGCCTCGATTTCTGGTACGAATTCGCTTCGACCTATTCCTACCTTTCCGCCATGCGCATTGGAGCAATTGCGAAGCATGAAAACGTCCGGCTGCGCTGGCGGCCGTTTCTGCTTGGACCGTTTTTCCGGGCACAAGGCTGGAAGAGTTCGCCATTCCGGGAGCAAAAGGAAAAAGGCGCCTACATGATCCGCGACATGGAGCGGCTTGCTGCTGAACGCGGTCTCGAATTCACCATGCCGGAAAATTTCCCCCAAAACGGCCTCAACGCTGCGCGCCTGGCGCTCATATCCTCTGATGAGGGTTGGGCGGAGGACTTCACCAAAGCAGTCTATCTGGCCGAGTACGCCAACGGTAAAGACATCGCTGCAGAAAGCGTCCTGGCGAATTGCATCGAAACCGTGGGACGGGATGCCGGCGACTATCTTGCCCGCATTGCGACGCAGGACATCAAGGACCGTCTGCGCGAACAAACCGAAGAAGCGATGACGCTTGGCATCTTCGGCGCGCCTACGTTCATTGCTCCTGATGGTGAGATGTTTTGGGGCGACGATCGGCTGGAGCAGGCGATCGGCTGGGCGTCGCGTGCATAGACAAAGCCAACAGCGCATGTTTCGCTCCACAATGCTGGCCGAGCCGACAAACAGCGCTGCACGCGCTTTTGTTGCAAAAAAGCCCGCGAACCTGCCATTCCCGCCATGATTGAGTCGGCTTGATGCCACATTCCGTTGCTAGATTTTCCGCGTTGCAGCCAGCACGGTTTGGGCACTGTCGTCAGGCTGCGGATTGTTAGAACAAAAAATGCCGGGCCGCGGTACTTCAGATATCGGGAGTTCGGAAATTCTTGTCACGTGCGCTGCGGTAGTCAGGTGCCCAGCGTCACGTGCGCTTCAAATCGGGAGGGAACCGTCTTGAACAGTCTTCGAACAAAGAAAAATTTCACATCAAATTTGTATCAGCGACTGCAAACCGCTCGCTGCGGGTCTTTTCGGACCTAAGGCACGGCAAGCGCTTTGCATTCGTTTTGGCGCGGGCAACTGATCTTGCACCTGCACTGCACATTCAGGTTGCGTCG
>DEIT01000219.1:16010-17368 GCA_002352635.1 Hyphomicrobiaceae bacterium UBA2767
TGCCAGTGGCAGCCCAAAAGTCGAAGCAAAAAGCAGCCTACAAGAAGATCATTGGCCCGAACGCTTGTGCCGAGTGCCACAAGCAAGAAACCGAGATCTGGAAGAAGACTCACCATTTCAACACCTTCAAGAACATGCCGCGCAGCAAGGAGGCGCGCGCCATTGCCGACAAAATGAAGATCAAGCGAATAAAGTCGAAGACCCTCTGCTTGAACTGCCATTTCACGACACAGGCCAAGGGAAAGAAGAAGAAGCCAATTGCAGGAATTTCATGCGAGTCATGTCACTCACCCGGCAAGGACTGGCAGAAAGTGCATAGTGAGTTCTCTGGAAAAACCGAGAAGACCGAGACCAAATCAGAGGAGGCTGCGCGATGGAAAAAAGCGGACAAACTCGGCATGATCCGTCCCTCCTCAATCTATAAACTTGCTAAGAATTGTTATGGCTGTCACGTGGTACCGCAAGAAGATCTGGTGAATGTCGGCGGCCATCCAGCCGGAAGTCCGTTTGAACTGGTTTCATGGTCACAGGGGGAAATACGGCACAACACCTGGTATTCGAAAGGAAAGAAAAACGCCAAGCCGAGCCCCGGTCGCAGGCGCATACTCTATATTGTCGGTTTGGCGGTTGAACTTGAAACGGCGCTACGGGCAGTAGGCTCCGCAACTGCAAACAAGGAATACGCTTTCATAATGGCTCGCCGAGCAAATGCTGCACGGAAAAAATTGACAGCGGTCGCAAAGGCCGTTCCGGACTCGCCAGAGCTAAAGAGGCTCTCCGAATTTGGCTACACAGCCGGACTGAAACTGAAAAACAAACCCGCCTTGACGGAGGCCGCGTCGCGCATCTCGGTAGAGGTGCTCGCATTAACCAGCAAATATGATGGCAGCACTTTCAGCGCAATAGATTCTCTGATCCCGAGCCCGGACAAATATAAGGGTAAAGAATACAAGAGTAAGCAGGCAAACCTGCCGGGGTAGGTGCCTCTGTTTGCGCCGCTCAAACCGGCACAGTTTCGCCAAATAATAGCCCTTTTCGGCCCGTTTTCGCGCCCAACAATCACCACACGTCCTGCTAGAATTGGTTAACAATTTCAAGCGCCGATAGAAGCCTTGGGACGCCAGTTCGCGCGCTCGGGACGTCTAATGTGCGCACACACCAATCCTGTCGATCGTAGGGGGAAAACGGTTGGCGCAAGTACAAATCGTAAATCGACCAAGTCGATGGGATGAGCCGTTTGGCTATAAGCGTCTCCCCGCAGAGGCTATTGCCGATATTTTATCAGGACCTGTCTTTGAGGGCGTCGACAGATGCGATTTTCCGGATGACCTGCAGCCGGATCAGATCATCGCTAACGA
>DEIT01000229.1:0-3922 GCA_002352635.1 Hyphomicrobiaceae bacterium UBA2767
TATTTATAATGTATCCGGGTTTTATGTGGCGAGTGAGTTGTGGGGTGTCTTTAAAGAGCGAAAATGTGGATGGGTTGATACTCTTATAACGTCTCAAAAAGTCTGACGTGGCGTAAATGCAACACGGTTCAAGAGAATGAGAAAGGAATGGTGCATTTCAGTTTACGTTTCCGGGGGCATTGGGTACCCATATCAACAAGTCAGCACAAGCCAACCCGAATGGAGGCTTGGTTTGGCGTTCAGGACAGAGACCCATTAGACACCCTGTTTTGAAATCAACCTTTGGTCAAAAGAACAAGTGGAGATGGACAATGATTGGGGGACTTAAGCAAACGACTAGTCGTTTGGCCATCGCCGCGGCGGCCGGTTTGTTCACGGGCGGTATCGCCCTGGCGCCTGCCCAGGCGGCGGATCTAGGCGGCGACTGCTGCGCGGACCTCGAAGAGCGTGTAGCTGAGCTGGAAGCTACGACTGTCCGTAAGGGCAATCGTAAGGTTTCAGTGAAGCTTTCTGGTCAAGTCAACCGCCAGATTATGTGGTGGGATGATGGCGAAGATAGCGACGTGTTCTTCACGGACAACGAATCTTCATCCTCGCGTTTCCGTATTACCGGTAGCGCGTCGATCAGCCCGGGCCGAACAGCCGGTTTCCGGATTGAGGCGGACTGGTTTATCCAGAACAACTCAAGCATCGTATCGAATTGTAGCCCTGCAAGTTTCGCAGCCTCAGGGCCAGCGAACTGTCAAGCTTTAGCCAACATTACCGGTAACGGTGGCTTTGGTTCAGCTTCGACGAACTCGAAGAACGTCACTGACATGCGCTGGACGGAAGTCTGGATTAAAGACGAAAAGCTCGGCAAACTCTCGCTCGGTAAGGGCGACACGGCGTCGAACGGCACATCGGAAGTCGATCTGTCCGGTACGTCTGTTACTTTGTATGCCGGTATGGCAGATACGGGCGCGAGCTTCATGTTCCGCACGAATGGCGGTGGCTATAGCGGCATTCGCCTTGCCTCGCGGTACAGCCAGCTTGACGGTTTGAGCCGTCGGAACCGGCTGCGTTACGACACGCCTTCGTTCGGTGGCTTCACCCTTTCAGGCTCGCTTGGTGCTGACGACTTTGTCGATGGCGCACTGCGGTTCAAGAAAGAGTGGAACAGCGTTCGCTGCGCATGGGCCGGTGCCATTGCACACGACACAAACGAGGATGATGACGACTTCTGGCGTTACAGCACCTCAGGTTCGTGCATTCACACGCCTTCCGGTATTAACTTCACCGCCGGTTGGGCTGAGGATGATGACGAGCTCGTCGGTACTGATGACGACTGGTGGATGGTCAAACTCGGTATCTCCCGTCGCTGGAATTCTCATGGCAAGACCAGCATCGCTGTTCAGTATGCCGAATCAAGTGGCAAGGCGAATAGCGGGTCGGTTGACGCTTGGGGTGTGGCCCTGGTGCAGAACATCGACTCTGCTGCACTTGAGCTCTATGCCTCATATCGGAGCTTCGACTTGAGCGACAACACTGCGACTAGCTACCAGGATCTGGATTTTGCAGTGGTCGGTGCACGCATGAAGTTCTAAGCTTCACGCTTAGACGGATACGAATTGGAAGCCGCCCTTCGGGGCGGCTTCTTTCGTTTCAAGCCACGATCTGCTCAAAGTCTGCTTGATTGACTGCGACCCAAATACCGCAGTCCTATTCGTGGCAATTTCGCCACGCTTGGTTACCTTCAATCAAAAAAACGCCCGTCTTAGCAATGCTTTAACAGCAAATACAACATGCTTGAATTGTTCGCCTCAGGAGACGATCCTATAGGCGAGGAGAGATTTCGGTGACAGGCATGCGATTTGTCATACTAACGGGAGCGTTTACAGTCTGGGCCTTCACGGCGCCGGTTGCGAATGCGTTCGAACAGACGCCGCTTCCTCCAGCGACTGCGCAACCGCCTGCCGCAGCTGCACCGGCCCTTGCTCCAAATCTCTCCCTGGACGATCAGGTCAAGCAATCTCAGTCTGAGGAAAAGGAACCAGGGGGGCTGAAACTTCCCGGTCTTGGGAAGGTCAAAATTCCGAAACTGAATTTTGGGCTTGATTTGATGTATGGCAACCCGGAGTCCGATGACACCGAACTCGGATTTTCATCAAGCCCGTCCTCGGATGAGGATGATCTCAGAATTATGGGTAAGATGAAGCGCCGGTTCTGAGTCAAAGCCACCGTTGCGCTCATCTTTTACCTTTCAGGTCGTCTGATTCCTTTAGTTTCCACTCCTATTGAAGCCAAAACTTGTTGCGCGGTGCGCGGCTCTATGCTGCCGTTTTGAGATGAATGATTTGCTGAACCGATAGTTCAGGCGCAGCTGGCTAAGGATCTATCTCGATGCAAGCAGAGAGGCTCGCCGCATACGCAGTTCATCTTCTGACGGCGTCGGGAGCAGTATGCGGTCTTGTGGCACTTGATTATGCCGCAGCCGAAAACTGGAGAATGTCGTTTGTCTGGCTCGGGATAGCAATGGTCATCGATGCGATCGACGGCCCCATTGCCCGCCGGGTACAGGTCGACAAGGTCCTGCCGCGCTTCAGCGGTGCTACGCTGGATCTGGTTGTTGACTATCTCACCTACTGCGTGGTGCCTGCATTTATTCTGATTCAGAGTGGGCGCATTGGCGAGACACTCGCTCCTATCGCCGGAGCGATTATTCTCCTGACTTCTCTGTTTCATTTCGCAGACCTGAAAAGCAAAACGGAAGACGGATTTTTTGTTGGATTTCCGGCGATTTGGAATGTTGTGTGTTTGTATGTCTTTGTTTTCAATGTGGAAGCGAATGTAGTTCTTCCGGTAATAGTCATACTGGCAGGCGCGACGCTGATTCCAATCAAATGGGTGCACCCGGTTCGCTCCAAATGGTGGCGGGCGCCGACCCTTGTGATTGTTTTTTTCTGGTCTTTGGCGGCTTTGTACGAGGTCGTGCTGAATTTTCCTGGGACGCCTACGGTGCGCGTGATCTTTGCAATTGCGGCTGTCTATTTGGTTGCCATCGGGGCAGCGCGCACGTTTCATTTGCGACGCACCCGTACAGGAACTTAGTTTCTTGATTCCCCTTCAATGTGGCCTCCCATGCAGGAAGCGTTGGACGCCAAGCATATGCTGCGCTATGAGCGGGGGTGCCGGATTGCATGCAATCCGGTGTCTCAAGGGGGAACTTTCCGGTACCGCACGTCATGTTTAACTGGCTCTTCGATCCGTCGATCTGGGCAAGCCTCGTCGCACTTACTGCGATGGAAATTGTGCTCGGCATCGACAATGTCGTCTTCATTTCCGTGATCGTAGCGCGCTTGCCCGCTCCTCACCGTGAGCGAATTCGTCGTATTGGATTGCTGCTTGCTTTGGTCTTTCGCGTCTTGATGCTGTTTGCGATCACCTGGCTGATCGGTTTGACTAAGCCTGTCTTTGAGATCTTTGACCAGCCCTTCTCCTGGCGTGACATCATCCTCATTTCCGGTGGTTTGTTCCTGATCTTCAAGGCAACCCGTGAAATCCACCACGCTTTCGAGGACGATGAGGATCCAAAGGTGCTCACGGACGTATCTGGGGGCTTTTGGAGCTTTATTCTCCAGATTGCCTTGATTGACCTGGTTTTTTCCGTCGATTCGATCGTCACCGCGATCGGTATGGCTCAACATGTGGAAGTGATGGTCGCGGCGGTCGTAATCTCTATTTTCGTCATGTATATCGCTTCAGGTCCGGTGGCGGAATTCGTCGAGCGCCATCCGACAACGCGCATGCTGGCCCTGAGTTTCCTGTTCATGATTGGCGCAGCACTGGTGGCCGATGGTTTGGCCTTTCATATTCCGCGCGGTTATATCTATTTTGCGATGGCATTTTCCGCAGGCGTTGAAACGCTGAATGTTTGGTCACAGCG
>DEIT01000229.1:4038-7976 GCA_002352635.1 Hyphomicrobiaceae bacterium UBA2767
GCCATGTGGATCTGGTAAATATCATTAAATATCAAATAGCTATGATCTGATTACCCGTTATGTCGGTGACAAATAGCGGTGTTGATGTCGTCCTGGCGTGGTGATTGCAATGGGCTGAAACAGCGTTGCATTGCAGAATCTTCATGCGCGCTGTCAAAAAAAAGTCACTTTTGCAGCGCGGTATCCGCGCGCTGCACCGCAGCAAGAAGTAAACAGAACAAGGGCATCTTCCCTATGAAACGTATTTTTCTTTGCGCGGCTCTAGCCGTCGCCGTAGCAGGTACCGCACAGGCAAAAAAGTCGGGTGAAATGTCCGGAACCGATTTGCGCAAGGCCGTCTCAGGCAAGACGGTGTATCTCAACACAAGCGGAATTGTGCTTCCGATATCCTATCGCTCCAACGGAACGATGCGGGGTCAACTTCAAGCGATCGTTGCAGCATTCGCAGGTGACGCGAAGCCGGCAGACGCGGGACGCTGGTGGATTTCGAACCATCAACTGTGCCAGCGCTGGAACAGTTGGCTGGACAAGAAATCGTACTGCTACAAGCTTACGCGCAAGGGCGAGAAGGTTGTGTGGGTTCGCAATGACGGTAGGAGCGGTACCGCGCGTATCGGTGGCTAGGTTTTACTTGGCATTATCCCGGGCGGCGTGCAGCCAGTCTCTGTAAGGGGCTGCGATGCCAACATCACTGCCAATTTGTACATCCATGTTTTCTGGCGGCTTCATTCCGCATAGCTCGGCAATGCGGCGTATGGCAGCCTTCGGATCTTTCATCATGTCCTCATATGAAAGAACGAGGACCCGTTCTCCAATTTTCTCCGCCCATATGTCGACCGTTCGATTGTAGAGCTCAAGATATCGGTATATGTCTCTGATATCATAGGCAAACTGGTTGGTGTCTGCCTGGTAGAGATAGGCAAAGATACGGAACGCCATATCGTCCAAATCGCGCTTGAGGAGGACAAACCTGGCGTCGGGGACCAAGTCTGACAAACGTCCGACGTCGGAAATGGCGCCAGGGTGCGTGATGGTGAACAGTTGGGCGTCGCCCGCGACAGCTGCGAGTTCGCGGTGATAGATCTCCGAAATCAGATCGTTGGCATCACTTGGCAGATTTGCCAGAAATTGCTCGTTCAGCAGGTCGGCGCGTTGCGATGCGCGCTGGGCGGTGTCCGTAACGATGCTGTGTTCGTAGCCCAACCGGACCCCGTCCAGTAACCCGACCAGTTTTTCCAGCGTTGTTTTTCCCGAGCGGGACGGTCCCAGAATAAACAGCGAAATAGGACCGTTTTTCCGCGAGGACGTCTTCTTCTTCTTCGTTCGGGGTTGCCACATGCGGGCTCTGTCCAGCAGTGCTTCACCTTGCGTGAAGTAAAGGGCGCGCTGCGGAACGGTATCATTCGCAATGCGCTTGTTGACGTCGGTAAAGGCGTTCCACGCTTCCTGATGGCGACCGATTTTGTCGAACATTATGCCGCGGGCGAACGCCTGTGACAGTTCACCAAATGGTATGTTGGCTGTGAAATACAGCACCGGCTGGCCGGGGTCTTGTTCCGTTTCCCCCTCGGTGTCGGCGGCACCCAGCTTTGAGATCTCGGAAAGGATATCCATGCTGTCTTCCACCGGTTCCGGAAACTCGCTTAGTATCTGATAGATATGAGATTTCTGATCATCGGTTATCGGCAAGCCAAGCGCGGATTTAAGTGTCGACAGGCCTTCTTCATACCGACCCAGGCTTGCCTGGCAATGACCAAGCCGTATCATTGCACTTGAATGTTCAGGGTCGCGGACAAGCGTTGCTTGGAAATATCCACCCGCGCGCTCATAATCGTTACGCGTCAGCCAGAGCTCGCCCATGAAATAATGAGGCATGCTTTCTTCAGGGGAGAGGGCTATCGATTGTTCCAGGGCCTCAACCGCGCATTCGAGCGCATCGAGCTCCAGGTAGGCTTTACCGAGGTTTGCAAGCGTGGTTGGATCGTTCGCATTCACCAGGCGCGCACGGACGAGGTGCGGCAGGGCGCCAGCATAATTGCCGTGCTGCATGTACATGACTGCCGTCAGAAGCCGGGCGCTGAAATAATCGGAATAACTCTCCAGAAGTTCTTCACAAATCTCAAGCGCACCCTCCATATCGCCGCTTTTACGTAAATCGTCCGCGCGCGTCAGTTCCTGGTGCGCCTGTTGCACTTCCTGAACAGAATATTGTGAGACCGATTGAGCCATTGTAGTTCCTGATGATCGGGAGTTGCGCCAAGATCAATATGAGCCTGCTACGTCTGCCATAAACCAACAAGGCAGGCTACGGCAATATCAGCATTGATGGCTCGTTCATTCGAATAATTGCCTTGGGTTTTGAGGGCAATGTGGCATAAGTCCCACCGAAAAGATGTTATGGGCAGATCGAGCGCATGCCGAACAGGCAATCCCACATGGCAGAAAATAAAGACAGTTCATTCGCTTCTCCCCCGGCGGCCATACAAGCCCGGCGTCAGCTCGACGATGCCAGGCGATTTCTTGATACGGGGAAGTTTTCTGAGGCTCAGGATGTTACCCGCGAAATTCTAGGCCAACATCCGGACTATGTTGCAGCGTTGACCACCCTTGGACAGGCTTATCTTGCCGAGCAGAATTTCGATGCCGCGCTACCGTGTTTCACGCGGGCATCAATGCTGTGCGCTGATGAGCCATCAATCCTGACTTGGTTGGCTGAGGTGTACTACCAGCTTGGATCAAGTGACATCGCGATTCCGACGGCCAAAAAGGCACTGACACTGGAACCGGGTAAGAGCGTTGCGCATGACGCACATCTCCTTCTCGGCCGCATCTATGAGCACCAAGGCGATTATGATTCCGCAATTGTGCATTTGACCGATGCCCAGTCCATGGCCGATGGATCGTTGGACGCTATCCTTCTTCTGGGAGTTTGTTATCTCGAAACGGGAGATGCAAAAAAAGCCACCGCTGCATTCTCGGCCGTGCTCAAGGGAGGTGTCGGCGCACTCGAACACGCTGAAACGCTTTACAACCTGAGCCAAATTGCGAATCCGGCACTAGCGAAAAAATTGTTGCCCGACCTGAAGGTACTGGAGGCTGATGCGCCGTCATTCAATATGGAAGATGATGAGTTGCGCTTTTCCGCACATCTTAATTTTGCGCGCGCAAGCCTGCTGGAGCGATTGGGGCAACCAAAGGACGCATGGGAAGCCCTGGAAGCGGCGAATGCTCCGTTCGATAAAATTTACTCCGAGTTTTACCAACACTTGCGTGGATCTGACGACTATACAATTGAACGGGCGGCAGGGTGGATTTATGCCGGTCCGCCGATGGTGGAGGCAGGTGACGATCTGCCCTTGTCGTTGTTCATTCTCGGGTCATCCCGCTCCGGGAAGACGACTTTGGAGCGATTGGTCAGTTCCCTGAAGGGCGTCGAGAGTGGCCACGAGCACGAATTGGTGCAGAAATCGGCATGTGAAACGGCCACCTCAAATGGTTTCTTGCCGCTTAATTACCCTGGTCAACTTCCGACGGCGATGCATCGGCAGTTTACGAAAATCTATATGCGCAACATTGCGGCACGCGGGCAGGGTACCAAGGTGCTGACATGCACGCATCCGGGCCTCATTCCCGACCTTGGCCGCATTGCCGAAACTGTTCCGAACCTCAGAGTTGTTTTTGTCCGGCGCGACAGCAGCGATACGGCATTCAGAATATTCGGAAAAGTTTATCCCGAAGGCACCAACCCGTTTGCCTACAATGTGGCCTCTATCCAAGAGCATCTTGAGGGCTATGGAAAGCTGGTTGAAGCCTGGTCAGAGGCGCTCGAAGGCATCACCATGCAGGTGACCTACGAGGACATGGTGAGCGACCCGCAGCGGACGCTTGAACTGGTCGCGGAATTTTGCGGGTTGGATGCCTCAAAGGCAAAGGCCTCA
>DEIT01000085.1:0-29228 GCA_002352635.1 Hyphomicrobiaceae bacterium UBA2767
GTAAGGCGTGTCCCAGATGAATGGCCATCTATCGCGTTTCGGCGCGTGGACAGAACCCGGCTTACAGGCAAACTGGTGCTTATGACTATGGCCGGTCCACGGGAAACCGCGGGCCGGCCTTCCATTTTTTGCTAATACTGCGGTCATGAAACACAGTCGTCCCCGCTGGTGCTCCGGCTACCAGCCGGGCACGCGAGCCGTCCATCGGCAGGAGGGCGGGAGCTGCGGCAATCCTGGTGGCAAATCAGATTGACGATTTGCTTTAACGTTTCATGAAGGTCTGCAACAGCCGCACCGTATCCTGAGGCTGTTCTTCCTGGGGCAGGTGCCCGCAACTTCCAATGACGCGGAAGGTCGAATTCGGCAAGTCGTTGTGCAGCCGCAGGCCGATATGCGGCTTGATGACCTTGTCATGGTCGCACCAGATGATCAGCGCGGGAATTTTGATCGTCTTGTAGCGCGCGGAGAGTTCGGGAAGATTTTCCGGCATGATCTGGCGCGCCGTCTGGATCATCGCGTGGCGGCTGCCTTTATCCTTGAGCGGGTCGGCATATCGCTTGACGTCGCGGTCATCGAATTTCGAGTTGTCGTGATAGGCGAGGCGTAGTGCCACGCGTGTTTGGACGTCGAGTGGAACGAGCCGGCTGCCGAGTTTGCCGATCACCGGTGTGCGCAGAATGTTAAAGGCGATGGGAATGTTCTGCGCGTAGGCAACCGAGTCGATGAGAACGAGCTTCGCGATGCGCTTGCGCTTAGCCGGGTCGTCATGGAGCGTTAACGCAAGCGCCACGCCCCCTCCGAGCGAATGGCCGATAAGCGTGACATTCTTCAGGCCTAGTTGGTCGACGAAGTCGGAGATCAATGCAGCCTGATCGAAGATAGAATAGTTTTCATCGAGTGGTTTTTCCGACAGTCCGAAGCCTTTGAGGTCAACGGTGAGGACACGATGCCCGGCGGCCACCAGCGCCGGTTCCACATGCCGCCATGTGTAAGAGCTTGCACCGAAACCGTGCAGCAGCAAAACGGGTGTGCCTTTACCGTGGTCGCGATAGGCGAGCTGCACTTTCTGCGTGCCCGCGCGGGCACTCAAGTAGCGTACGTCGGTATCGTCGCTCCGGTAGATGCCCGAACACGCCGGGATGGCAAACGCCAAGAGCGTTATTACGAGTATTTTAGCAGCCGTGTACATTCGGATGAGTGTATCGCTCCAATAGGGCCGGGCAATGACGCTGGCCCCATGCGTCAGACTCTTCCACGCGCTCTGACGATTATCAAGAAAAGAACCTGCTTCCCGAGTAGGCGCGCGCGGATCAAGACCTCCTTAACCCTGCTTCAAAGTCGTGCCGGGTGGAAATCGCGGTTTATTAGCGATTAACCCATCGTAAACCCATTTTTGTCCATTTCTAACCATTGACGCCCATATAATCCCATGCTATCCCAGATTTGCCCGTTCGGATTGGGGTAACTGGGGGAGAGGCAAGAGCCTGAACTCCTACGAGGCCACGGGAGCCTGGCGTCTCTCCTCCACCCCATGACCCTTGAACGTGCTGCCGCGGCGATGGGGTGCCGCACCGACGGCAAAGTGTCCTTGCGTAACAGCCGAAGGGGATCGAGGGGAGATGGACCAGTTTGTGTCCACATTCACAAATAAGATCGATACCAAGGGACGGATTTCCGTCCCCGTCTCCTTCCGTACAGTCCTCGCCAAAGACGGCTTTGAGGGCATCTATTGCTATCCCTCGCTGGATGACGACGCGCTGGACGCAGGTGGCCAACGCCTTGTTGACAAGATTCAATCGCTCCTCGAGGGCATTGCCCCTTATTCAGACGAGCGCGACCATCTCGCAATGGCGCTTTTTGGTGCCAGCGAAGTCTTCTCCATTGACCAGGATGGTCGCATCAAGATTCCGGAACGTCTCTGCGAGCATGCGGGGATTTCCTCCAAAGCGACCTTTGTCGGCCTCGGCGACAAGTTTCAGATCTGGGAACCGGATAAATTCCGGGATCAATTCAGCGAAGGTCGAAAAAAGCTCAGTGAATTCAAAACGCTGCTTGGCGCTGCTCACCGCAAGTCAGGTGACACTGAGGGGGCACGGGAACGATGACGGACCGCAGCACTACGGGCACGCATGCTGCTGGCGGACCGGTGCGTCATGTTCCTGTGCTGCTCTTGGAAACGATTGACGCGCTCTCTCCCCGCGACGACGGTATCTATATCGATGGAACGTTTGGCGCGGGCGGTGCCACCCAGGCGTTGCTCGAAAGCGCGAAATGCATTGTGCTTGCCATCGACAAGGATCCCGATGCGGTCACCGCAGGCCGAAAACTCGAACAATCAGCAGAAGGCCGTCTCACGCTCGCTCAGGGCGCATTCGGCAATCTGGGCGAAATCGCCTCAGAAAACGGCATAGAGCTGGCAGATGGGATCACATTCGATCTCGGCGTTTCTTCCATGCAGCTGGATCAGGCGGAACGGGGATTTTCCTTTCAGGGAGAGGGGCCGCTCGATATGCGCATGTCAAAATCGGGCCCCAGTGCGGCCGATGTCGTGAATTCATTGGAAGAACGTGATTTGGCACAGGTCATCTCGGTACTCGGCGAGGAAAGGCGCGCCCGCGCAATCGCCCGTGCCATTGTCGCCGCTCGTGCAGACGGGGCCATCGAACGCACCAGCGAACTCTCGGACATCGTTGCGGGAGTCCTTGGCCGCCGGCACGATGAGAAAAAGCATCCTGCGACACGCACCTTTCAGGCACTCAGGCTGTTTGTAAATGGCGAGATGGACGAACTTGTTCAGGGGCTCTTCGCTGCTGAGAAAATGCTCAAAGAGGGGGGACGGCTTGCGGTTATCACCTTCCATTCTCTGGAAGACCGTATCGTGAAGCGTTTTCTGGCAAGCCGGTCGGGAAAAACTGGTCGACCCTCACGCCACGCACCGGTTAGTGCGCAGGACGAGCGACTGCCATCATTTCGATTGTTGTACCGCAGGGCGGTTAGCCCGGGCGATGAGGAAATACGGCGCAATCCGCGAGCGCGTTCGGCGCGGTTGCGGGCGGGAGAGCGGACCGATGCCCCTGCTTTTCCGGCAAATATGGAAGGACTTGGAGTTCCGAAACTCTCTGTAAACGTAATTTAGGTCAGTATAAGTACCAGTAGTGGGGTCTAAGTATTATGCGTGTGGTCAACGTGCTTCTTGCGGCTTTCGTCGTCGCGTCCGCCTTTGTTATCTATGAGCTCAAATATGAATCGCGCGCTCTGAAGCAGCGTGTCGCCGAATTGCGGCAGTCCATAAAGGTCGAACGCGATGCGGTCGCGGTTCTGCGCGCGGAGTGGAGCCATCTGAACCGGCCCGAACGCGTTGCCAAGCTGGCGCGCCGGCATTTGGGCCTGAAACCTCTCAAGGCAGGACAGATTCTCACCGCGCGCCAATATGACTCCATCCGCCAGCCCACACCTGCCGAGGTTGCTGCGCGCTTGCTCGGGAAGACGCTTCCGGCTGATCCCAACCACACCGCTTCGATAAATTAGCCCAGCGAATTTTGGCGCGGAGAGATCTCATGGCAGGCATACGCTCTCATTTCATTTTCCGGCGCGACGCGACGTTGAAGGTCAGAACGCGCGCGCGCGCGGGATTGATGTCGGTATTTTTTTTGCTGGGATTTGGGTTGGTCGCAGCGCGACTGGTGGACTTGGGGATTGCGGGAACGAACGACGGTCTGAGTTCGAGCTGGAAGCAGATTTCCTCCGCTGTTTACCGTCCTGACATCGTCGATCGTCAGGGGCGCATGCTCGCCACCGATATTCTGACCGGTTCCCTGTTTGCCAATCCGAGCCGCATAAACGATGCCGATACGACCGTCGAGCAGCTGGCAACAGTTTTGGGTGGCATCAAGCCGCGAACATTGCGCAAGCGGTTGCAAGGCAGCGGCAAGTTCACCTGGGTTGCGCGGGAGTTGACGCCGCGTCAACAAGCGCAGATCCACGAGCTCGGTCTGCCTGGCGTTGATTTCGTTCAGGAACCGCACCGGGTCTATCCGGCGGGACCGACTGCGTCACACGTCCTCGGCTTTGTGAATGTCGACAATCGTGGTCTGGCCGGCGTCGAAACTCACATCGACCGTATGGCCGGGGTTTCCGCTTCCCGCAGCAAAAGAGGGCAGGAGCCCGCACCGGTTCGGCTTTCAATGGATTTGAGTGTGCAGCACGCGGTCCACGCAGAGCTGGCCAGCGCCATGAAGCGTTATCAGGCCAAAGCCGCAGCCGGTATCGTGCTCGACGTTCATTCAGGTGAAGTCGTGGCCATGGCGTCGCTGCCCGACTACGATCCCAATCACCGCAAGCAAGCGATGGACAAAAATCGGTTCAACCGGATCACGTCCGGCGTGTATGAGATGGGCTCGGTTTTCAAGGTGTTTACCACCGCAGGCGCGCTCGATACCGGTGTTACGTCGCTCGACAAAGGATACGATGCAACCCATCCGCTCAAAGTTGCATCGTTCACCATCAATGATTTTCATGCCAAGCGCCGTTGGCTCAGCGTACCGGAAATCTTCATCTACTCCTCCAACATCGGCTCCGCCAAAATGGCCCTCGATATGGGCCGGAAGCGCCACAAGGAATTCCTTGGCAGGCTTGGGCTGCTCAGCCGCATGGAGACTGAAATGGGTCCGACCGCGATGCCGATCGTGCCCAGAAACTGGTCGCGCCTGAATACGATGACAATTGCCTTTGGACATGGCCTGTCGGTTACGCCATTTCAGGTGGCTAGCGCGGCGGCAACTCTCGTCAATGGCGGGTACAAGGTGGCGCCAACGTTTCTGGCACGCTCGCGCGACGAAGCGCGCATACAGTCGAAACGTGTCATCAAACTCCAGACCAGTGATTTGATGCGTTATCTGTTGCGGCTCAATGCCCAACAGGGCTCGGGCCGACGCGCAAACGTCGCCGGCTACCGGGTCGGCGGCAAAACGGGTACTGCGGAAAAGGTGGTCAATGGCCGCTATTCACGTCGCGCCCTCATGACCTCATTCCTTGGCGTGTTCCCGATGGATGCACCTGAATATCTGGTGCTTGTGGTGCTTGACGAGCCGCAGCGCGTTGCCGAAACCAAAGGTAAGGCGACGGCGGGACTGAATGCCGCGCCGACTGTGGGGCGTATTGTTGAGCGCATAGGGCCGATGCTAGGTGTGACACCGGTGCTCGACCGCGGCCGCAAGCGGTTTGACGAACACGTCCGCGCTTCCTATTAACGGGCCATGAGCCGCGGTTGCTGACCGCGCAACTGATGTCGCTGGATTCGCAATGAAATTAGGTGAGCTTGCTGGGGCAGGGCGTTCGCTCCCCGACGCTGCGTCGCGGATAGATATTCTTGGTCTCACTGCTGACAGCCGTGAAGTCGGGCCTGGGTTTTTGTTCGCGGCTTTGCCCGGGACGCAAACCGACGGCGTAAAATTCATAGAGCAGGCTATTAGGCAGGGCGCTGCTGCCGTTCTTCTGCCGCGAGGCACTCTCGCAACCGCGGAAGCAAATGTACCCGTCATAGAAGAGGGTGACGCGCGCCGTGCTTTTGCATTGATGGCGGCACGTTACTTCGCGCGCCAGCCTGAAACCGTCATTGCCGTCACTGGTACCAGCGGCAAGTCATCCATTGTCGCCTATGTGCGCCAGCTATGGCAGATGCTGGGACATGAAGCAGCGAGTCTGGGAACCATTGGCATTGAAACGCCCGCCGGGCCGAAGTCGGCAGGGCTGACAACGCCGGATCCGGTGGCACTCCACAGGACATTGTCTGAACTCGTAGACGAGCGTGTCACCCATTTGGCGCTTGAAGCGTCGAGTCACGGTCTCGAACAGCGGCGTCTCGATGGTGTTAATTTCGCCGCCGCAGCCTTTACCAACCTGACGCGAGATCACCTCGATTACCATGCGTCGTTTGAGGACTATGAGGCGCAGAAACTGCGGCTGTTCTCGACGCTGCTCGGTGACGGAAAGCCGGTGGTGGTCAATACGGATTCCAACGCTGCTGCTGCTTTTCTCGCTGCCGCTGAAAAACGGTCACTTCCTATCATGACGGTTGGCAGGAACGGGGAAACCTTGAAACTCATCGAGGTTGAAAAGGACGGGTATGCACAGCGGCTAAGCATTGAAAATAACGGCACTACGTATCAGGTTACGTTGCCTTTGGTGGGCGAGTTTCAGGCTTCCAACGCGCTCGTTGCTGCAGCGCTTTGCATAGCCTGTGGCGCGGAAGCAGATGAAGTGCTTCCCAAACTGGCAGACCTTTCAGGCGCAAAGGGTCGCCTCGAACTTGTTGGAACTTCGCGACGTGGCGCGCCGGTTTTCGTCGACTACTCCCACAAACCCGACGCTCTGGCCAAGGTGCTCGATGCCTTGCGGCCCTATGCAAAAGGGAAACTGGCGGTGGTATTCGGGTGTGGCGGGGATCGCGACAAGGGCAAGCGTCCCGAGATGGGCCGTATTGCCAGCGAGAAAGCCGATGTGGTGATTGTGACCGACGACAATCCGCGCGGTGAAATCGCGGGGGCTATTCGCGCCGAAATCCTGACAGCCGCACCCGGTGCACGCGAGATCGGTGACCGGCGAGAAGCGATTGAGACGGCCATTGCGGGACTGGACGCGGGAGATGTACTTGTCGTTGCCGGGAAAGGGCATGAGAAGGGTCAAATCGTTGGCGCGAAAGTCCTTCCTTTCAGCGATCATGAGGCCGTGGCCGCCGCAATCGGGAGTGGAAAATGACAGCGCCGCTATGGGCATTTGCTGACGTGCTCTCCGCAACCGGTGGCCATGTCGAGGGTGCGGGTACACCCGATATAACGAGCGTATCCCTCGACAGCCGCACGCTTTTAGAGGGTGCGCTGTTTGTGGCCATTCGCGGTGACAATCTCGACGGTCACGACTATCTCGCCAAGGCGTTCAACGCCGGGGCTGCCGCTGCGTTAGTCGCAGAGGACGCACAACTTGATGCGACAGGCCCGTTAATCCGGGTCACGGATACCCTGGAGGCGTTGGGTAGACTTGGCGCGGCGGCGCGAGCGCGCAGCGCGGCACAGGTGATTGCCGTTACGGGGAGCGTTGGCAAGACCGGCACCAAAGAAGCGTTGCGGTTGGCGCTCTCACCTTCAGGTGAGGTGCACGCATCGCAGAAATCCTATAACAATCATTGGGGTGTGCCGCTGACATTGGCCAATTTTTCGCAAAATGCACAGTTTGGCGTGTTCGAGGTCGGCATGAACCATCCCGGCGAAATCACGCCGCTCGTCAATCTCATCCGTCCTCATGTAGCGATTATCACGACCGTCGCGCCGGTCCACTTGGAGTTCTTCGACTCTGTCGAACAGATTGCCGAAGCCAAGGCGGAAATCTTTCACGGCCTCGAGGCCGGCGGAACAGCTATTCTTAACCGCGACAATCCGCATTTTGATCTGCTGAACAGACGTGCTCAGGACGCGGGAGCGGGTCGCATCATGACATTCGGAGGCCACGGCGATGCCGACGCGCGCCTGGTTTCCGTGCACGAAGCGGACGGCGGTTCGCAGGTTGAGGCAGCAATTTGCGGGAAAACGGTCAATTACAGCATCGGCGCGCCGGGCCGGCATTTGGTCATGAACTCGCTGGCTGTGCTTGCAGCAGTTGATGCCGTTGGCGCGGAATTGGAACATGCATCTCAGACCCTCACTTCATATGAAGCGCCGGCGGGGCGGGGCGCCCGCACCAGCTACACTCTGGATCAGGGGCAGGTTGTCCTGATTGACGAAAGCTACAACGCCAATCCCGCCTCCATGAGGGCGGCATTTGAGACATTGGCGAACGTGCCGCGGAACAAGCTGCCGCGCCGGATTGCGGTACTGGGGGACATGCTGGAACTCGGCGCGACCTCACCCCAATTGCACGCTGACCTGGCAGTTCCTGTTGACGGCGCCGGGGTAGATGTAGTCTTTGCATGCGGTCCGCACATGCGTTTGCTCTATGATGCCTTACCCGAATCGCGGCGTGGGGCGTATGCTGAGAATTCTGAGGGTCTCACCAAAAGCCTGATTGAAACGGTCCAAGCGGGCGACGTAGTCATGATCAAGGGTTCGCTCGGCAGCCGGATGGGTCCGCTGGTGGATGCACTCCGCTCGCATCTGACGGAACACGGTGCTCGGGCCGAATAAGGGCCGAAGGGTTCGAGAGGAATAGCAGGTATGCTCCACTGGCTGGTTCAATTCTCTGACCAAGTTCAACTCTTCAACGTATTTCGATACATCACATTTCGCACCGGCGCCGCCACCATGACGGCGCTCCTGCTGGTGTTCCTGTTCGGGCCGGCGCTGATCAATGCGCTGCGCGTCAAGCAGGGCCGTGGACAGCCTATCCGGGATGACGGTCCGGTCAGCCATATTGTTGGCAAACAGGGCACACCGACCATGGGCGGATTGATGATCCTTATGGGCGTGTCTGTTGCCACGTTGTTGTGGGCCAACTTGACGAACGCTTATGTGTGGATCGTCCTCTTTGTCACGCTCAGCTACGGAGCGATCGGCCTTTATGACGACTATCTCAAGGTTACAACGCGTTCCACGGATGGTTTTCCAGGGCGCATCAGGATTTCCCTCGAGGCGGCTGTTGCAATGCTGGCCGTCTATACGCTGGTGAAAATCGGATCAGAGCCATTCTCGACATCACTGACTTTTCCTTTTTTCAAAAACCTGATCGTGGACCTCGGTCCCCTTTTCGTACTGCTTGGCGGCTTTATCATAGTCGGCGCAGGCAATGCGGTGAACCTCACCGACGGTCTCGATGGGCTCGCCATTGTTCCGGTCATGATTGCGGCGGCAACCTTCGGCGCGATTACCTATCTGGTAGGAAACAAGGTATTCGCCGACCATTTGCAGATCCATTTTGTTCAGGGTGCGGGCGAACTCGCGGTCATCTGCGGTGCGCTGGTCGGCGCGGGGCTTGGTTTCCTTTGGTTCAATGCGCCACCGGCAACCATCTTCATGGGCGATACCGGTTCGCTTGCACTCGGCGGGGCACTTGGCGCGATTGCCGTTGCCATCAAGCACGAAGTCGTCCTGGCGATCGTTGGCGGGCTGTTCGTACTGGAGACGATTTCGGTAATCGTGCAGGTGGTCTCGTTCAAACTTACCGGCAAACGCGTTTTCAAAATGGCGCCGTTGCACCACCATTTCGAACAGAAGGGGTGGAAGGAGTCGACAATCGTCATCCGCTTCTGGATCATTTCCATCGTGCTGGCGATGATTGGGCTGGCGACGCTGAAATTGCGCTAGTATCGCGCCCATGATTCCGATCCATGTCTTTGAGGGACAGACGCTTGCCCTGTTCGGGCTTGGGCTGAGTGGCATTGCTTCGGCACGGGCGCTTGAGGCTGGAGGTGCGCGCGTTTTGGCGTGGGATGATGCCGAGGATGCACGGAATGCCGCAGCCTCACTGGGCATTGAAATCGCAGATTTGAAAGGGGTTGATTGGTCGAGTGTCGCAGCACTCATTCTCGCGCCCGGTGTTCCGTTAACCCATCCCGAACCGCATTGGACAGTCAAGCAGGCTCAAACGGCCAATGTGGAAATCATTGGGGACACCGAGTTGTTCTTTCGCGAGCGCGATCGGCTTAGGTCAGGCGCGCGCGTGGTTGCCATAACGGGCACCAATGGCAAGTCAACCACTGCAGCATTGATCGCGCATGTGTTAGCCGAAGCAGGGCTGGAGACAGCCCTTGGTGGAAATATAGGGACGGCGATCCTGGATTTGCCCCCACTCTCCGATACCCAAGTTTATGTGATTGAGTTTTCCTCCTACCAGATCGATCTGACGCCATCTCTGAAAGCTGATGCAGCCGCCCTCATCAACATCACACCGGATCATCTCGACCGGCATGGAGATTTGGAAAATTACGCTGCCGTAAAAGCGCGAATATTTTCCGGCTTGTTAGAATCTGGCTCTGCAGTCATTGGCATCGACGATAGGCACTGTCGGGAAATCGCGGATTCGCTCGATGGACCATACGATGTTGCTCAGGTTTCGGTGAAAACGAGCGTGGATGACGGTGTAAGTGTCTCGGAGGGAATCCTGCATCAAATTCGTGGGGGTGTTGAAAAAGCGGTCGTCGATCTTGCAGGCATCGGCTCACTGCGCGGCGAGCACAATGCCCAGAACGCCGCGGTTGCATTTGCTCTTGGGCGTAGCCTGGGGCTGGAGCTCGCAGACATCGAAAAGGGTCTGCGGACTTTCCCGGGTCTTGAGCACCGCATGGAGGAAGTCGGCCAGCTGGGCAAGGTGCTCTTCATCAACGACTCCAAGGGTACAAATGCTGATGCCGCGGCCCATGCACTCTCCAGTTTTGAGAATATCTTCTGGATTGCCGGGGGGCTTGCCAAGGAGGGCGGTATTTCAGGTTTGAAGGACCATTTTCCACGTATTTCTCACGCCTACCTTATCGGCGAGGCTGCGGAGGATTTTGCGCATGTACTTCAAGGTAAGGCTGAATATTCGATATGCGGAACGCTAGATAGGGCGGTTGTGGCCGCAGCCGCAGATGCTGCTGCGAGCGGATCGGCCGAACCGGTCGTGCTGTTGTCTCCGGCGTGTGCATCCTTTGACCAATTTCGCAGCTTTGCCGTGCGGGGCGACGCATTCAAATCGGCAGTAGCTAGGCTTGAAGGGGTGGTTTTGCGTCGAGGTGAGGCGGCATGAGGTTCGCCCGGTCAGATCGCAGTATGCTGTCTGATTGGTGGTTCACCGTGGACCGCCTGCTTTTTTCCGCTGTGCTCGTGCTGATGGCCGGCGGCCTGATTTTGTCGCTTGCCGCGAGCCCGTCTGTCGCCAGCCGCCTTGGGTTTAACACCTTTCATTTTTTCATACGCCACGCGCTTGTGATTGTCCCGGCTGTCGTGCTGCTGGTCGCAGCTTCGCTTCTCAGTCCTCGCGCGATCCGCCGGGCGAGCTTCGTGTTGTTTGTCGTCGCTCTCGGATTGATGGTCGCGGCGATCTTTTTCGGTCCCGAGATCAAGGGGGCAACCCGTTGGCTGCAATTCGCAGGCCTGTCCATTCAGCCATCGGAATTCGCTAAGCCGGCATTCGTGGTCGTGAGTGCATGGCTGTTTTCCGAAACGCAGCACCGCGATGACGTGCCAAGCCTCCCTCTCGCCATTTTGGTTTACGTGATTTTTGTTGCACTGCTGGTTCTGCAGCCGGATTTCGGCCAGGCGTTTTTGATCACGCTCATCTGGGGCGGCCTCTTTTTCCTTGCCGGCATGCCCGTCATCTGGGTCGGCATTCTGGCTATCGGATTGCTGATGGGGGGTATGGTTGCCTATCTCACAGTGTCGCATGTGGCGGGACGGATAGACCGCTTTCTCAAGCCATCAACCGGGGATACTTTTCAGACTGATCGGGCTATCGAGGCCTTCCAAAATGGCGGATGGTTTGGCACGGGTCCCGGTGAAGGGACCGTCAAACAGGTGCTGCCCGATTCCCACGCGGATTTTGTGTTTGCCGTTGTTGCTGAAGAATTCGGATTGATTACCTGCCTTGTCATCGTTGCGCTGTTTGCGTTCGTTGTGCTGCGTGCCATGGCGCGCGTGCAGGGCGAGACCGATAGCTTTATTCGCATGGCAACCATTGCACTCGTTTCGCTGTTCGGCCTTCAGGCACTCATCAATATGGCGGTAAATGTCGGCCTGCTGCCGGCCAAGGGTATGACGCTCCCCTTCATTTCCTATGGCGGCTCGTCGCTCCTTTCCATGGCGCTGACAATGGGGTTTGTCTTGGGGTTGACCCGGCGGCGACCACGCGCGGAACGGTTCAGCAGAAGCGAAGATGATCCTGAACGCGCATCTGCATCCCGGGAGGTGAAGGCATGAGCAAGCCTGTGGTGATGATTGCCGCCGGTGGTACCGGCGGGCATTTGTTCCCGGCCTTCGCTTTGGCGGAAGAGCTTGGTCGACGTGGGTATGACGTGGACCTCGTCACTGATGTTCGCGCTGACCAATACGGCATCGATTTTCCAGGCCGTGCGGCACATCAGGTTCCCTCAGCAACGTTACGAGGCCGCTCACCGCTCGCCATTGCCCGCACGGCGACAACGCTTCTGCGCGGTTTGTTCCACGCCCATGCACTCATAAAAAAACAAACGCCGTCCGTGATGGTGGGGTTTGGTGGATATCCGACGCTGCCTCCGCTGATCGCAGCGCGGATCGCCGGCGTGCCGTTTGTTATCCACGAGGCAAACGCCGTGATGGGCCGCGCAAACCGACTGCTTGCGCGTCTTGAAAACAAGATTGCCCTGACGTTTGAAAAGACCAAATACCTGGAAGATGCCGACGAAGAAAAAGTCCGGCTTGTCGGCATGCCGGTCAGAGATGCAGTGCTTGAGGCCGCGCTGCCTTACAAGTCGCCTGGGCCATCCGGTATCTTTTCGCTTCTTGTCTTTGGCGGCAGCCAGGGGGCACGGGTATTTTCCGATATTGTGCCAGAGGCACTTGCAGGTATGCCCCAAGACCTCAAGGGTCGGCTGAAGCTCGTTCAGCAGGTACGCGAAGAAGACATGGATAGGGTTCGCGACGCTTATGATGAGGCGGGTATCGACGCTGAGCTTGGAACTTTTTTCTCCGATTTGCCAAAACGTATGGCTGCCGCGCACCTTATCGTCGCGCGTTCGGGAGCATCGACGGTAGCGGAAACCGCTATTCTCGGGCGGCCGGCCATTTACGTTCCTTTGCCACATGCCCTTGACAATGATCAGCTTGAGAATGCAACACGCATTCAAGACGTTGGCGGCGGGTGGTGTATTGAACAAAAGGCATTCACGCCGGAACGCCTGCGGGAAGAGGTGAATCGACTTGCGGCTGAACCCAACACGCTTGCGCTAGCGGCAAAAGCTGCCCACAGCGTCGGTGAGCCCGGAGCGGTTGCAAAGCTCGCTGACGTTATCGAAGAGATGAAGCGCTGAAGCGGGCAGCCTGTCATGTGGCAGGTGATAGTACACGGAGGAGTAGCGTTCATGCGGATGCCCCCCAATATCGGGCCGTTCCATATTGTTGGAATTGGCGGCATTGGCATGAGTGCCATCGCCGAGGTCTTGCATGATCGTGGGTATGAGGTGCGCGGTAGCGATCTAAAGGATGGCGCAAATGTCCGCCGTCTGAAGGACAAAGGCATCACATGCTATGTCGGTCACGGACCATCGAATGTCGATGGAGCTGCTTTTGTTGTTCTTTCGAGCGCAATCAAGGATGACAATCCGGAATATGTTGAAGCGCGTGATCGGGGCTTGCCCATTCTGAGCCGCGCCGAGATGCTTGCCGAGCTGATGCGCGAATGTGCCACCGTTTCAATAACGGGGACGCATGGGAAGACGACAACGACCTCTCTCATAGCCGAAGTCCTGCAAGGCGCGGACCTCGATCCGACGGTGATCTCAGGCGGAATCATCCAAAGCTGGGGGTCAAACGCCCGCATCGGTAAGGGCGAGTGGATGGTGGTCGAGGCAGATGAGTCCGACGGAACGTTTACCGCACTTCCGAGCCGTATTGGGGTGGTGACCAACATCGACCCCGAACATATGGATTACTGGAAATCGCTTGAAGCGTTGCACGGCGCGTTCAAGACATATTTCGACAACGTTCCATTTTACGGCCTGGTTGTGGCTGGTCTCGATCATCCGATCGTGCGGGAAATGATTGCTCAGATTGGTAGGGCGCAGCGGGGGCAGCGTGTGCTCACTTACGGGATTGCGGATGATGCGGACCTGCGGCTTTCGAATTACCGTGCTGAAGACGGCATGGCGGTATTCGATGTCGATATCAGCGCTGACGCGCCAGGCGGCGCGCGCTCTCTGAAGGCTGTACGCTTGCCAGTGCCGGGTCAACACAACGCACTCAATGCGCTTGCTGCCTTCGCGGTAGCAGCGGAAGTCGGCATTGCCGATGACCTGATCTGTTCATCACTTGAGAAATTCGGTGGTGTCGCCCGGCGTTTCATGCTGACGGGCACCTGGAATGGCGTGCCCATCTATGACGATTATGCGCACCATCCAGTCGAAATCACCGCGGTTCTCAAGGCCGCGCGCAGTGCCAGCAATTCGCGCGTCCTCGCTATTGTCGAACCACATCGCTATACGCGCCTGAAAAATCTTTTCGGCGATTTCTGCACCTGCTTTTCAGATGCTGACACAGTCATCGTCATCCCGGTTTATTCGGCGGGAGAACAACCCATCGAGGGCGCTGACCGTGACGCTTTGATCGAGGGTCTGAAACGACAGGGACATCCGGACGTACATGCGGCAGAAGATGAGAACCAGTTGGCATCGATGGTGGCCGAGAAAGCAATGCCTGGCGATCTTGTGATCGGGATGGGAGCCGGGACAATCACTGAATGGACCCATGCGCTGCCGGAGCGGCTGAACGCGCTGAAGCCTGCGGCGGAGTGAGCGCTTTGACTTTTGCTGATATGACAGGGGATCTGGCCGCCAAGCTGCCTGAACTTAAGGGTAGGCTAGCCGCCAATGTGTCTCTGTCCGATATCACCTGGTTTCGAGTGGGCGGGCCAGCACAGCTTCTATTCACTCCGGCGGATGAATCAGATCTTGCCTATTTCCTGACCCACTTTCGGGCGGACATGCCGGTGATTGTCATCGGTCTTGGTTCCAATCTTCTAGTGCGCGATGGAGGCATCCCGGGTGTCGTAATCCGGCTGGGGCGAGGCTTTGGACAGTTTGCGGCGGAAGAAGAATATCGGCTGCGGGCGGGCTCTGCTGTGCCGGATGTAAAGGTGGCGCGGGCTGCGGCGGATGCAGGCATCGCCGGGCTTTCATTCTATCGCGGCATTCCAGGCTCGGTAGGCGGTGCGCTAAGGATGAACGGTGGCGCGCACGGCCGTGAGACCAAGGACGTTTTGGTGGAGGCGCGCGCTGTCGACAGGTCAGGGCGGGTTCATGTACTGAGCAACGAAGAGATGGGTTTCAGCTATCGCCATTGCTCTGTCCCCGAAGATTTCATTTTCACGCAGGCGCTGTTTCACGGCGAAGCAGGAGAGCGAGCGGACATTCAGGCCGAAATGGCTGAGGTGGCCGAATACCGAGAGCAGGCGCAGCCAATTAAATCTCGCACTGGCGGCAGCACTTTCAAAAATCCATCGGGTCACAGTGCCTGGAAACTGATAGATGCTGCAGGGTGTCGCGGTATGAAGGTCGGCGGCGCCAAAGTTTCGGAGAAGCACTGCAATTTCCTCATCAACGAGGGTGGCGCGACCGGTGCCGATATCGAGGAACTGGGTGAAACAGTGCGTACGCGCGTAAAGGAGTCGAGCGGGATAGAGCTCGAGTGGGAAATTCGCCGTCTTGGCGTGACGATGAACGGCAGGGATCCGGAGGGCACATTGTGACCAGGAAATTTGAGCATGTGGCCGTTCTTCTCGGTGGACTCTCAGCGGAACGTGAGGTCTCGCTTTCATCCGGAAAGGATTGCGCCGACGCCCTTGAAGGCGTGGGGTACAAGGTTACCTGTATCGACATGGATCGCGATGTCGCAGCACGACTCAAGGACGTCGCGCCCGATGTGGTCTTCAATTCGCTGCACGGACCTTTGGGTGAAGATGGGACGGTTCAAGGCCTGCTCGAAATTCTAGGTATTCCCTATACCCATTCGGGTGTCCTGGCCTCAGCGCTTGCCATGAACAAGGAACTCTCCAAGGCCGCTTTCAATGCTGCTGGCATTCCGGTCGCGGAACACAAGATTGTCCCGCGTTTGGTTGCAGCTAAAGAGCACGTCATGGAGCCGCCCTATGTGATCAAACCGATTGCTGAAGGCTCCAGCGTCGGCGTCTTCATTGTGCGGGAGGATCATGCCCATCCACCGCAAGAACTTACCTCATCAGATTGGGCACTCGGCGATGACGTCATGGTCGAGTGCTTCGTTCCCGGTCGGGAATTGACGTGCGCCGTCATGGGTGACGAAGCCCTCGGTGTCACCGAGATAATCCCGTCCGAAGGCCTCGCTTTTTACAACTATGAGGCAAAATACGCTCCTGGAGGCTCAAAACACGTCCTCCCGGCGCAAATTTCACCAAATGTTTACCAATTGGTTAGGAAGCTAGCACTCAAGGCTCACAAGGCTTTGGGTTGCCGCGGGGTCAGCCGTGCGGATTTCATTTTTAATGAAAGCACCGCGCGTGATGATCAGGTTTTTTGCCTTGAGGTAAATACGCAGCCCGGCATGACGGCGACGTCACTTGTGCCTGAGCTGGCAGCCCATGCGGGCTTCGAGTTTGGAGAATTTTTGCGCTGGATCGTGGAGGACGCATCTTGCAACCGCTAGGCGGCAAGAGAAACAAAGGAAAAGGCAGTAGATTTGGTTTTTGGAACCGTGGCTCGAAAGGAAAAGGGCTGCGTTGTTTCGGAATCCCGCTGTCCTTGAGCGAAAGCTGGCAGGGCCGGTCCCAAAAACCGGGCCAGCGTTCTGCGCGTGGGCCGCTGTCTTTCCGCATGTCCCGTCCGTGGCGGATTGCAACCGTCAGCTTCGTCTGTCTGGTAGGCGTCTATGGTCTTGCAGTCGGCGGCTACGCCAACCGGTCTGCCGACTTCGCATCCAAACAATTCTCTACGATCATCGTCCGAGCAGGGTTTGCGGTCGACCACGTTACCATCGAGGGCCAGAAACACACCAGCGACCGGGCAATCGTCAGGGCGCTTGGATTTGATCGCGCCACCTCGACATTCGCATTCGACACTGCTGGCGCGAAAGAAAGACTGGAAACACTTCCGCTGGTTCGCCGTGCGCAGGTTATGCGACTTCTTCCATCGCAATTGCATGTGGTTATCGAGGAACGCGCGCCCTACGCGGTGTGGCAGTACAAATCCACGCTTCACTTGGTAGACCAGGACGGCACGGTTCTTGGAATATTGAAAAAGCGCACCTACTCGGAACTTCCTCTGATCGTGGGAGATGGCGCTGCAAAGAATGCGCGGGAGTTGCTTGATGAACTCGCGCTATGGCCGAACATCAAGAAAAGGGTTCAAGCGGCCGTTCGCGTCGCGGATCGGCGCTGGAACTTGAAACTCGAAAACGGGCTTGAAATCCGATTGCCTGAAAATGACCCAGGACGAGCGCTCAAGAAGGTCGCCGAACTCGATGCCAAGCACAAGATTCTGTCAGGAGATGCGGTCGCGGTGGATTTGCGACTCGGCGATCGCGTGACCATTCGAATGGGATCGGATGCCGTGCGGCGGCGTGACTCTGCCTTCGCAGCACCGAAACGCAAAGACCGCCGCCCTGGACGAGATACGTAAGGACGATTTGAACGCCACGATGGATCGTAAGAACGGACATAACGCCAAACGCTCAGGGCTCGTCGCCATACTCGATGTCGGCACGAGCAAGGTGTGTTGCATGATCGCAAAGCCCGAGCCGGTGCCAGGTTACATGTCGGAAAGCGGGCGAAAAACCCAATTGCGCGTAATCGGTTTCGGGCATCAACGCTCACAGGGTATCAAGAGCGGTGTCATTGTACACATGGATGCGGCAGAGCAAGCCATTCGCGCGACTGTTGACCAGGCCGAACGCATGGCAGGCAGGATTGTCGATGATGTGATCCTGTCGATTTCATGCGGCAGGCTGAAGAGCGACATTTTCTCTGCAAGCGTTGCGATCGCGTCGGAGTCCGTGCGCCAGCGAGATATTGACAAGGTGATGACTGCGGGCCGCGAATATGCGGAACGCGACAATCGCATGGTGCTGCATACGCTTGCCACCGGTTATCGGTTGGATGAGGGCAACGCGGTCAGCGATCCACGTGGGATGATTGCCGATCGGCTGAGCGTTGACGTACATGCCGTCGCTGCGGACCAGCCGCCGATCCGCAATCTGATGCTTTGCGTGGAACGCTGTCACCTCTCCGTGGCCGGACTTGTGGCAACTCCTTACGCGAGCGGCCTATCCGCAATTTCCGATGCTGAGGCCGCGCTTGGCGTGACCTGCATCGATATGGGCGCAGGGACCACCGGGTTATCTGTCCTGGCGGACGGCCAGTTCGCTTATTGCGATGCTATTGCCCTCGGTGGAAATCATATTTCGCTTGATCTTGCGCGCCACCTGTCCACTCCGCTTGAGGAAGCAGAGCGCATCAAAACTCTGCACGGCTGTGCCTTTGCAGCGGCCTCTGATGAGGGCGAAATCATCTCTTACCCGGTTATGGGTGAGCATGATGCACCACAGTTCAACCAGACCTCCAAGGCGCAGATTGCACAGTTGGTCCAGCAACGGATTGAGGAGATTCTCGAGACTGCGCGCGATCGGCTGGAATCATCGGGATTACGGGACGTGGCGGGTCAGCACATCGTACTCACGGGCGGTGCCAGCCAGCTTGCCGGATTGTCCGACTACGCTGCGCGTATCTTTTCCAAGTCCGTTCGTCTGGGACGCCCAAGGCATCTGCCTGGACTGCCCGAGCAAGGTGTCGGACCCGCATTCACAACCGCGACCGGGCTGCTGCAATACGCTATGCGGGAGCCGGCTCAGTTCAGCGCGTATTCGGAAACGCGGATGCTCAAGACGGGCACGGGATATTTCTCCCGCGTCGGTCAATGGATCAGGGAGAGTTTTTAACATGTGCGGGACGCGTAAATTGCGGCGCGCTGCGCTTTTGCCCGGAACGGTTTTCCGGTCGTTGACCATGAACCCAATCGCAACCAACGTTGACCACTCGAAAAAGTAGGATCGCCATGACCATCAACCTCAAAGTGCCTGATCTGACGGAACTCAAGCCGCGCATTACTGTTTTCGGCGTCGGTGGCGCCGGAGGCAACGCGGTGAACAACATGATCGACTCCGGGCTCGAGGGCGTGCAGTTCGTTGTCGCCAATACCGATGCCCAGGCGCTCGCTACATCGCTCGCCGAACGGCGTATCCAGATGGGCGCGCATATGACCGAGGGGCTCGGCGCCGGGTCAAAGCCCGATATCGGCGCTTCGGCTGCAGATGAGGCGATTGCTGATATCAAGGCGCAATTGTCCGGCTCTCATATGGCATTCATCACCGCCGGCATGGGCGGTGGCACTGGTACCGGCGCCGCGCCGGTTATCGCCAGAGCCTCGAAGGAAGAAGGCATCCTGACCGTCGGCGTTGTAACCAAACCGTTTCAGTTTGAGGGCCAACACCGCATGAACACCGCCCAGAACGGGTTGGAGGAACTTGAGAAATATGTCGATACGCTAATCGTCATCCCCAACCAGAATCTGTTCCGGGTTGCGACAGAGAAAACCACTTTTGCCGATGCGTTTGCGATGGCAGACGAAGTGTTGCATTCAGGCGTTGGCTGCATCACCGACCTGATGGTCAAGGAAGGCCTGATCAATCTCGACTTTGCCGACGTCAAGGCGATCATGGCGGGCATGGGCAAGGCGATGATGGGCACCGGTGAAGCCTCGGGCGAACAGCGCGCAATTGAAGCGGCAGAATCGGCAATATCCAATCCACTGCTTGACGATGTCACTATGCGTGGTGCCAACGGTCTTCTGATATCGATCACCGGTGGCAGCGATCTCACGCTTTACGAAGTCGACGAGGCAGCTTCGCGCATTCGTGAAGAAGTGGACGCAGGCGCCAACATCATTCTTGGCGCGACGTTCGACAAGAGCCTTGATGGGAAGATCCGCGTCTCTGTGGTAGCCACAGGTTTGAATGGACAGAGTGCGACAAAGGGCGCGGATGCCGAAACGGCAACAAAGACGGAAGCAGCCAAGCCTGAAGCCGAAGATGCCGTTGCCACGCTGACCAAGCGCATAGCCGCGCTACAGCCAGTTGACGACGTGTCTGAGCAGAAGGCTGGTGCTGAAGAGGGGCAGGCCAAAGGCGAGGGTGAGCAAGTCTGGAAAAGTGGACAGGACGTTACGATCGAAAAACGTGCGCCACAATCGCCAGTGAAGCCTGTCGGGACGAATGAGCAAGGGGAACAGCCAGCAACCTTTGTTCCACAACCGCCCTCAGTCGCGAAGTCCTCGCCGCGACGAATGCCAAAGATTGAAGATTTCCCGCCTGTCGCCCAAAAGGCGATGAAAGCGCAGGAGCAGGATGCCTCCATGCCGGCACCCGGAATCAAGGAGCAGAAGAAAAAAGTTGGCTTCCTTGAACGCCTGACTGGGTTAGGTGGAAGCAAGAGGAAAGAAACAGAAATCGCGCGCGATAAGGAGCCCACCATGGACACGTCAAAGCCGAGCGCTGCTAAACCTGCCGCTGAAACTGCTGCGCATCACAAGGCAGCAGGTGAAACGACCTCCCGGAAGCGAATTACGCGTGCCGCCGGGGTGCCGAAACAGCCAGCGAATCAGACGCCGAATCAGCAGGAAAATGCGGATTTGGAGATTCCTGCGTTCCTAAAGCGGCAGGCAAACTAGTAACACTTCACGCCGAACTGGCCGCTCCAACGCCTTCATGAGTGGCCAGGTCGGGAAAAAATAGTTTATTTTCAATAGGTTAATATGGTAGGGGATTTTGTAACAGACTGAAAATAAGCGTGATTTGTCGGCGCGTAGAATCGCACGTTATTGTCCCAATGTGTCGTCCAGACGCAAACAGACTACGGAATGTTCTGCAAGCAAGACCTGAGTTAAACAGGCGCGCAGTCAGGTTCGTCAGAGTTGGAGTGTCAGGGGCGGTCAAATCCAGATTGGGGGGTTCAGGATTTACGTCTTGGCCCATTCGGGGAACGACACTTTGACCATGAAGCGCTCTTTTGGAGACCGGCAGACCACTCTTGCGAGTGAGATTGCATTAGACGGTACAGGGGTCCACACAGGTGCCCCGGTTTCAATCCTCCTTTCACCAGCAGATCCCGACACAGGTATTTGTTTTGTCGTTCCTGATGGTGCCGACGGTGAAGTCGAACTTCCAGCCTCCTGCCAAGCTATTTCCAACGTGACTCTCTGTACTGTATTAAGCGACGGGAATGGCACGAGTGTGGCAACAGTGGAGCATTTGCTTGCCGCTGTGCGTGGACTTGGCATTGATAATATCCGCATTGAAATCGACAGCGGTGAAGTGCCGATCATGGATGGAAGCTCGAAGCCTTTCGTTGATGCCATCGATGAGATTGGTATCCGCGAGCAGGATGCGCCCCGCCGCTTCATCAAGATTCTCAAGCCGATTCGTGTCGAAGATGGACAAGCTTGGGGTGAGTTGACGCCCCATGATGGCTTCCTTGTCGACGTCGGAATTGAATTCGATACGCCGCTCATCGGAAAGCAGCGTATTCGCCTTGAAATTACGCCTGATACTTTCCGCGATGAACTCTCCCGGGCCCGCACCTTCGGTTTCATGAAGGATGTTGAGAGCCTATGGGCCGCTGGCCTTGCATTGGGTGCGGCGTTGGAAAACACGGTAGCCATTGGCGATGACCGTGTCATTAATCCTGAAGGTTTGCGCTTCGCCGATGAGTTCGTCCGTCACAAGGCATTGGACGCAGTCGGTGATCTGGCGCTGGCCGGCATCCCGATCATGGGTGCATACCGTTCACAGCGCGGTGGACACCGTCTGAACAGCCTTGTGGTCAAGGCGCTTCTGGCAGATGAGAGCGCCTGGACGGTTGTTGAGGCACCTCGGCGCCGCGAAGTGCTGCATGCGGAAGCCGGTTTCGGGGCCGTGGCAGCCAACTATGCAGCCGATCACAGCTAAGCGCCGGGCATTTTAAGTCATTCTCTGTTTCTGTTGGTTTCCGGACGCAACTGCGTTCGGCCGGCAGTTAACGCTTTGCGCGGGTACGCTCTTGATGCCGTGGCTCAAAATCACCACAATCGCCGTGTTCCAATGCAGATATCGGTTCGGCATTTGCGCTACAACAGAGTCTCTGAAACTGACTTGAAATGACGATGAATTGAAGCGGGTGTTTTTCGGCCCGTGGCACAATCAATTTTAGCCGGTCCTGTCGGCAGGCTTGTGTGGGATGGACGTGATTATCAGACGGTTTGTCGTTAGATCTATTCTTGTTGCCGGCGTTGCGTGCGCTGGGCTTCTTGCAGGCTGTGCGTCGCAAGAAAAAGCCAGCGTCAGCAGTGGCGATCCACCCGAAGTGATCTATTCGCAGGCCGATACGCTCATGGATGCCGGCAAGTTCAGCGAGGCTGCCAAGAAATTTGAGGAAGTTGACCGCGATCACCCCTATTCGCCATTTGCGCGCCGGGCGATCGTCATGTCCTCATACGCGTACTATAAGGCGGGGCAGCACCCCGAAGCGGTCCAGGCTGCCAAGCGCTACAACACCTTGCATCCGGGAACCAAGGAATCGGCACTGGCACAGCACGTCATTGCCAGTTCCAATTATGACCGGATTACCGATCCCGCGCGCGACCAGAATCGCACCAGAAAGGCGCTCAAGGAATTGGAAATTCTGGTCAGGCGCCATCCCGAAAGCCCCTATGCAGCCACGGCCCGCAATCGGGCCAAAATAACGGTGGATATGCTGGCGGCGTCGGAAATGAAGGTTGCCCGATATTATTTGGAGCAGCACAACTATCTTGCAGCCATTAACCGCTACCGCATCGTCATTACGAAATATCAGACGACGGCGCATGTCGAAGAGGCCTTGATGCGCGTTGCGGAAGCCTATATGGCGCTTGGTGTAAATGCGGAGGCGCAAACGGCAACGGCCGTACTCGGACATAACTTTCCGGAAAGCAAGTGGTACCAGTATTCATACAAGCTGCTAAGAAGCGACGGACTGGAACCGCACGAAGACACCGGGTCCTGGATCAGCCGTGCCTGGCGCAACGTGAAGCCGCGTTCGAGCTAGGGGCGTATCAGGCAGTTAGGTTCGGCGGCAAAATCAGGGGCGCAATATGCTAACCGCCCTGAATATCCGTGACATCGTTCTGATCGACCGGCTCGATTTGGAGTTTGGCGACGGCCTGTCCGTGATGACCGGCGAAACAGGCGCTGGAAAATCGATACTGCTCGACGCCTTCGCTTTGGCCCTTGGTGCGCGGGGCGATGCAGCACTCGTGCGCAAGGATGTGGATCAGGGGCAGGTTACTGCGGTCTTCGAGCCATGCTCGGAGCATCCTGTGAACCTGATCCTCGAAGAAAACGGTCTTTCTATTGAATCCACACTAATCTTGCGGCGTGTCCAGTCGAGCGATGGGCGCACGCGCGCTTTCATCAATGATGAACCGGTTTCAGTACAGCTGCTAAAGCGTATAGGCACGATGCTCGTTGAAATTCACGGCCAGCATGATGACCGCGCGCTCACGGATGGCGCGACCCACCGCCGCCTGCTCGATGCGTTTGCCGGTCTGACCAGTGAAGCGGACGCCGTCGCGGACGCCTATGTGATCTGGACCGATGCCCAGCAGGCTCTGCAGGACAAGCAAGCGCAGATCGCCGAGGTTGGTGAGAATGCAGATTTTCTTACTCATGCGCTTGATGAATTGAAGTCTCTCGATCCGAAAGCCGATGAGGAAGAAGCACTCGCCCAGCGGCGACAGCTCATGATGCATTCGGAGAAAATCGCGCAGGATCTGGAGGAGGCACAGGACGCCCTGGCCGGTGACGGCACCGCACACGCCAGGCTGGGAGCCGCACTGAGAAAGCTCGAGCGCCAGGGACCAGAGACCGAAGATATTCTAAGGCCAATTACAGGCGCACTGGAGAGGGTGCTTGCTGAAATCAATGATGCGCGTGAACGCATAGATCAGGCAATTACTGCTACCCAGTTTGAACCAAAGGCGCTTGAGGAAGCTGAAGACCGGCTGTTTGCGTTGAGAGCGCTTGCACGCAAGCACAAGGTGCCAGTGTCCGAATTGCCTGAAATCATCGTCAAATTCGAGAAGGAACTGGCGGCACTCGACGCTGGCGAGCAGGAAGTTGAGGCGCTCAAAGATGCCGAACAACAAGCCGGCGACAAATATCGGAAAGTGGCCGTTTCACTCAGCAAGAAGCGTCTGGATGGTGCAAAGCGGCTTGATGAGACCGTGATGGGAGAACTGCCGCCGCTCAAGCTGGAGAAGGCGGCTTTTATGAGCCATCTCGAGACATCCGCACCGGAAGAGGGTGGACCTCACGGGCTGGACCGGATTTCGTTTCAGGTGCAGACAAATCCGGGAACCGCACCGGGCCCATTGATGAAGGTAGCGTCAGGTGGCGAACTGGCGCGGTTCATTCTGGCGCTCAAGGTTGTCCTGGCTGCGCGTGGCAGTGCGCCAACGCTGATTTTCGACGAGATCGATACAGGGGTCGGTGGTGCGACTGCGGCCGCAATCGGAGAGAGGTTGGCCAAACTTGCCAACGGCCTTCAGGTGGTTGCGGTGACTCATGCGCCGCAGGTAGCAGCCCATGCCTCCGGGCATCTGCGAATTTCCAAGGAAGCCGTTGACGGGACAGGCGATGAGGCCGTCGCCACGCGTGTGACGGCACTGGACGAGCCGTCACGGCGCGAAGAGATTGCCCGCATGCTCGCGGGTCAGACAGTGACGGATGAAGCGCGCGCGGCCGCCGACCGTTTAATCGGAGGCTCACGGTGAGTGGGGGAGATGACAGCTCGGCGAATATGCTCGTCGAAGAACTGACCGACGCCCAGGCCGAGACGGAGTTACAGCGGCTGACGGAGGAAATTACTCATCATGATGCGCTCTATTACGCTGATGACGCGCCGGAAATCACTGACGCGGATTATGATGCGCTACGTCAGCGCAACGAAGCAATAGAGGCTCGCTTTCCCGGCCTCATACGTCCGGACAGCCCGAGCCAGCGTGTCGGGGCGGCACCCTCAGAACAGTTTGCTAAGGTGACGCATACAGTGCCGATGCTGTCGCTCGGGAATGCCTTCAGCGGTGACGATGTGCGTGACTTCGTTGACAGGGTACGCCGCTTCTTCAAGAAGGGCGAGGCAAACGAAGCAGCTTTTACTGCGGAGCCGAAAATCGATGGCCTGTCGATTTCCTTGCGTTACGAACGGGGAAAACTTGTGCTCGCGGCAACCCGCGGTGATGGCGCAACGGGCGAGAATGTCACCGCCAATGTGCGCACTATTCCCGATATCCCCCATGTGCTCAGTGGCGCAAATGTGCCGGACGTCTTTGAGGTGCGTGGAGAAATCTTCATGCGTCACGAGGATTTTGCTGAACTCAATGCTGCTCAGGAGGCTGCCGGGAAACAGACCTATGTCAATCCGCGCAATACCGCGGCGGGATCACTGCGCCAGCTTGACCCGTCGGTGACCGCATCGAGGAAGTTGCATTTTTTTGGCTATGCATGGGGGGAAGTCAGCGCGTTGCCAGCGGATACGCAGATGGGGGTCATCGAGGCCATGCAGAAGTGGGGTGTACCCACCAATCCGCTTACGAGACTGTGCCACACGGTCGATGAGCTCATTACCGCTCATGCCGATTTCGAAACAGAACGTTCGGCCCTCGGCTACGACATCGATGGTGTTGTCTACAAGGTTGACCGGCTTGATTTGCAGGAGAGGTTGGGTTTTGTCTCGCGTGCACCGCGTTGGGCCATTGCACACAAGTTCCCCGCCGAGAGGGCGACGACCATCCTTAAGGGCATCGAAATACAGGTGGGGCGGACCGGATCTCTCACGCCTGTCGCGAAGCTCGAACCGGTAACCGTCGGTGGTGTCGTCGTTCAAAATGCGACGCTTCACAACGAAGATGAGATTGCGCGCAAAGGTGTGCGGATCGGCGATACGGTTGTCATCCAGCGCGCAGGTGATGTCATCCCGCAGGTTTTATCGGTCATTGAGGAAAAACGCCCCAAGGACTTGAAACCATTTGAATTTCCGAAAGTCTGCCCTGCGTGCGGCAGTCACGCAGTGCGAGAGATTCATCCCAAGACTGGCCGGGAAGACGTGGTGCGCCGCTGCACCGGCGGGCTCATTTGTCCAGCACAGGCAGTCGAGCGGCTGAAGCATTTTGTCTCGCGCAATGCATATGACATTGAGGGGTTGGGGTCCAAGCAGGTCGAAGCGTTCTACGAAGAAGGCCGTGTCATGAGACCTGCCGACATCTTCACGCTTGAGGTGCGCAATGCCCGTACGGATAAGCCGCTTCAGGGGAAAGAAGGCTGGGGAGATCAATCCGTCGCCAACCTGTTTGCGGCGATCAATGAGCGACGGGCGATCTCGCTGGACAGGTTCATCTATGCGCTCGGGGTCCGTCATATAGGCGAGACAACCGCGCGGCTTCTGGCCAGGAGCTACGGCACATTCGATGCGCTGCGTGTGGCCATGATTGCGGCAAGCGACCATGAGAGTTCAGCATATGAGGAGCTGAACAATATCGACGGCATCGGTCAGGTGGTTGCCGACGCCATCATCGAGTTCTTCGCCGAAGACCATAACATCGAGGTGCTGGATGCGCTCCTGCAGGAAGTCACACCAGAGCCGTTCCTGGTGGAGGAAACGTCATCCCCCGTCACCGGCAAGACGGTGGTCTTTACTGGCTCCATGGAACGCCTGTCGCGCTCTGAAGCCAAGGTCATGGCCGAGCGTTACGGCGCCAAGGTTGCGGGCTCTGTATCGTCCAAGACTGATTATTTGGTTGCTGGCGAGGCGGCAGGCTCGAAGTTAAAAAAAGCGCAAGAGCTTGGCGTGCAGGTGCTGAGCGAAGATGACTGGTTCAGATTGGTTGGTGAAGAATAACTACCGCCCGCCTGACGCCTCAATGAAACTCCCGGTCACATAGGACGCCTCGTCCGACGCCAGCCAGAGAATGGTTTCCGCAATCTCTTCCGCCGTGCCGCCGCGGCCCATTGGAAGTGTCGGTCCGATGCGCTCGACACGGCCTGGCTCACCGCCTGATGCATGGATATCGGTTTCGATAATTCCAGGGCGAACGGCATTCACGCGGATGCCTTCGCTCGCCACCTCTTTCGACAGGCCGATTGTCATGGTGTCGATGGCCCCCTTCGATGCCGCATAGTCGATGTACTCGCCAGGGGATCCGAGGCGCGATGCGGCTGAGGATACATTGACGATGGCGCCGCCGGCGCCCCCATGCTTCGTCGACATGCGTTTGACGGCTTCGCGTGCGCACATAAAGGCGCCTCGCACATTCACAGCAAAAACCCGGTCAATACGATCGGCGGTGATATCCTCAAATCGCGCCTGTGTTTCAAGGATTCCGGCATTATTGACAAGCACTGAGAGTGTCCCCAATTCAAGGTCGCAAATGTGAAACAGCCGCTCGACACTGTTGGGGTCGGAGATATCTGCCTGTATTGCCAGGGCTTTGCCGCCCGCTCCCTCAATATCCGCAACAACAGCTTCAGCCTGCTCGCGGGCAGACGTATAATTGATGCCCACCGTATAGCCGTTGCGCGCGGCAAGACGCGCCGTCGCCGCACCGATGCCCCGGCTTCCTCCGGTGATGAGCATGACCCCGCTCACGCCGCCTCCAGTGGCGCCGTCGCCTGCACCAGCCATTGCTTGTCCTTCCCCTTCAGTGCAGGACCAATCTCATTGAGCACCCGCGCGTGATAAGCGTTCAGCCAGCGCAGTTCATCATCTGTCAGAAGAGGCACATGGATCAGGCGCCTGTCGATAGGTGCGAGGGTGAGTGTTTCGAATCCCATCATGGGCCGCTCGCCCCCTTTAATCTTTTTCGCACCAGTAACCAGCACAAGATTCTCAATTCGGATACCGTATTCACCCTCGCGGTAATAACCAGGCTCGTTGGAACAGATCATGCCCGGCTCCAGTGGTGCCATGCCACGCTTGGAAATGCCCTGAGGGCCTTCATGGACACTCAAATAACTGCCAACGCCATGGCCAGTCCCATGGTCGAAATCCAAGCCCGCATTCCAGAGTGCAGCACGAGCCAGCGGGTCGAGGTCGGCGCCCCGCGTGGCCTTGGGAAAACGCGCTAGCGAGATCGCGATATGTCCTTTGAGGACGAGCGTAAAGTGACGGCACATATCTGGTGTCGGCTCGCCTATAGCAATTGTGCGCGTTATATCGGTGGTGCCATCCAGATATTGCGCTCCGGAATCAACGAGATAGAGCGAATTGGCCCGAAGCTTTGCGTTCGTCGCCATGCTCACACGATAATGGACGATCGCTCCGTTTGCGCCTGCGCCAGAAATAGTATCGAAACTGATTTCCTTGAGTTTTCCAGTATCAGTACGGAATGTCTCGAGTTTCCTGGCTGTGCTGATTTCATCTAATTTGCCCGATGCGGCATTTGCGTCGAGCCAGCTCAGAAAAAGGCACATGGCCACACCGTCCCGAACGTGAGCAACTCGCGTACCGGCGATCTCGGCCTTGTTCTTCTTCGCTTTAGGCAGAAGACATGGGTCCTGTTTTTTTACAACCTCAGCACCTGCTTCGTTCAATCGATCGGCGTACCATTGCGATGCCCGATCCGGATCAAGCTGGACCTTCGACTTGGATTTGCCGAGGTCTGACAGGGCGGACATCAACGCCTCGGCCTTTCGAATGTCAATGTCTTGCCTGAGAACCTTGCGGACGCCTGCTGAGAGCTTGCGTGAGTCGATGTAAAGGCTCGCACGCCCCTTGGCGGGGACAATCACGGTGCACAGGACTAGCGGCGTATGGGGCACATCCTGCCCGCGGATATTGAGCAGCCAGGCGATCGACTCAGGCGATGTGAGCACCACTGCGTTTGATTTGTCTTTTCGGAGCCGCTTTTGCACATCAGTGATTTTTTTTGCGGCCACTACGCCTGCGAATTCGAGAGGATGCAACGAGACCGGCTCGCACGGCGGGGCGGGGCGCCGTGTCCAGATGGCATCAATCGGGTTTGCGTTTTGAGGCAGGAGTATGGCGCCGATTTCTTCAACCGTCTGTTTCAACCGCGCAACGGCCCTTATCGTGTGCAGTCGCGGATCGTAGCCCAGCGCATCGCCTTTCTTGAGATACTTCTTGAGCCAATCCGCCGGGTCATTCTGCGGAACCTGAAGAATGTCGAAGACTTTGGTGTCGACCTGCTGTGCTGACTGCAGCGTATAGCGACCATCGACGAACAAAGTCGCTTCCTTGCGCCCGATGATCGCCATGCCCGCGGAACCGGAAAAGCCCGTGAGCCAGAAAAGCCGTTCGGCGCTGGGGGGGGTATATTCGTTCTGATACTCATCTGCGCGCGGCACCAAAAAGGCGGCGAGTTTGCGGGCCCTGAGCGCCTTGCGCAGCTCAGCCACACGTGGCCTGCCTTTTGACGGGTCGGCAATATTCTCAAACGTTTGAAACATGACTGGGGTTTGTAGGGG
>DEIT01000085.1:29331-41371 GCA_002352635.1 Hyphomicrobiaceae bacterium UBA2767
TACTGGTTGGCAGAATTCAAACCAATGGTGATTGCCATGACTGCAACGACCTATAGAGACTTACAAGGCTCCAAGCCGGGCTCGTCGTTCGGTGGGTGGCTGCGCCGGGTATTCTGGCGCATTGTTGATGCCCGGGAAAAGCAGGTGCGCGAGCGTATTGCGCGCCACTTCAACGGGCTGGATGACGAGTATCTGACCAAGCTTGGATATTCATCGGCCGACATCAGGCGCGTTCGTCGGGGCTAAGGCCTGCGGCTCACACGTACCAGCGTAAGCGTTACCCACTCTGAAATCGTGATCTGGCGGCGGCGCGCAAATCCGGCTGCGATGTAAGCAGCCGCAACGCGCCCCGCCTGTTCACGTGTTATCCCCGACAAAATTACGAAACCACCGGGCTTTAGCGCTTTGGCGATTTCATGCGCCATCCCAATGAGTGGCCGCGCCAGAATATTGGCGATAACGAGATCGTAAGGCGCCCTGGCGCGAATGAGCGGGCTGTGCAGGCCAACCGCGGTTACTGTGCGGACATTTGCGCCCGCACCGTTGCGCCTGCAGTTTTCACGCGCAACCTTGACCGCAATCGGATCGAGGTCTCCGGCCAATACATTTGCATTCCAGACCCTGGCTGCCGCAATTGACAGCACGCCCGAGCCCGTTCCAAGCTCGAGAATATTTCTTGTTTTCAGATGCTTGGAGAGCTCATCGATTGCTCGCAGGCATCCCAAAGTCGAGCCGTGATGCGCGGTGCCAAAGGCTTGGCCAGCGTCTATTTCAATCGCCCAGCGGCTGGCATGCGCCAGTTTTTGGTCGTGGCTGCCGTGCACAAGGAACCGTCCGGCCCGCACGGGATGGAGACCTTGCTGGCTCAGGGCGACCCAATCAACATCGGCGAGTTTTTCCGATGTGAGGTGTGGATCCTGGCCACAATGTGCGCCAAGCGCCGCCGATAGAGTCGGAATGTCGGGCGGCGTATCGAAATAGGCATCAAGTCGCCAACTCCCGTCAGCTTGTTCAATCAGACTTATGGCAGTTGGTGATGGAGAATGAAGATCGCTTAGATATGTCTCGGCCCGCTCGACCGCATCGCGGGCAAGGGCAAGGCTGACGCGGTAGGTCGGCGAATTACTCACGAATGACACAGCGGATCGCGACCGTGGGCTCGCCACCAACAATCAAAATATCTACTCTTTTGCTCGTCATGTTCCCGAGATAGTGGCCAGTGGCTGAAACCGCAAGCGAATGCACCGAATGGTTGCAGGAGGCATGGTGATGCGGTTAAGGAGACACGCCGTGAGCACCGGTCTCAAATCAAGGGGCAGAATCAATGCCGTCAGTTGACGAACTCCAGGCCCAGGGCCTCGATCTTGCCGACAAGATTGGTGGCTGGGCCCAAAGCCCTACTTTCTACGCACAAATAGGAGCAATCATCATCGCGGTTCTTGCGGCGCATTTCGCCGCTCGCGGTATTGCAAAGAATGTCTCGGTATTCCGGGACGAGCCCAGCGACGGGCCGTTGCTGACGATGCGTAAGGGGCTTTTTGCGATCCGCGATTTGCTGTTCGCGTTGCTCACCATATTTTTTCTGGCGGTTGCCATCGAGGTAGCAAGCGCGATCGTCGGCACGGCGTGGCTGGTGCGCATCGCGCAAGGCGCAGGCGTGATTTTCCTGCTCTACACGGCGATTACCCGTTTTGTGACCCATCCGCTGGTGCGTCCGCTTTGTCTGTGGGTCGCTATTCCCGTCGCCACATTGCAGGTGTTTGGCTGGTTCGATGAAACGGCAGGCTTTCTAGACGGGTTCTCCCTGGAAGTTGGCAATATTCGCCTGTCCATCTATTTCATCATCAAATCGATCGTTGCCGGCGCCATATTGTTCTGGCTTGGACGGATTTCGAATTCAGCTGGTAAGACGGCAATCCGGTCGCAGGAGTCGATCGACCTTCCGACACGGGAACTCTTTGCCAAGCTGTTCGAGATCGCGCTCTTTGTCCTGATTTTCATTCTGCTGCTGCAGATTCTCGGACTTGATTTGACAGCCCTAACCGTCTTCGGCGGTGCGCTTGGCGTTGGTCTGGGTTTCGGGCTGCAACAGATCGCATCCAACTTTATTTCAGGCATCATTATTCTGCTGGAGCGATCCATCAAGGTTGGCGATTACATCGAGCTCGAGGATGGAAAGGCCGGCATCCTGAAAGCCCTGAATATGCGCTCGTCTGCTCTCGAAACATTCGATGGCAAAGAGATCATGGTTCCGAACGAGAAGTTCATTACTTCCCAGTTCACGAACTGGACGCACGCGGATACGCGCCAGCGATATGAGGTCGAATTCTCTGTCGCCTACGATACGGACTTACACAAGATACCGCCGATTATCGAGGCCGCAGTCTCAAAGCATCCGAAGGTGCTTCAGGAGCCTGAAACTCCTGATTGCGAGCTGCGGGGGTTTGGGGATTCAGGCGTGGAGTTCGGCGTGGAATTCTGGGTGGACGGGCTTGATGATGGTGCGAACAAATTTTCCTCGGATGTCCTTTTTCTTGTGTGGGACGCTTTGACAGATAACGAAGTCGAAATTCCGTTCCCGCAGCGTGAAGTGCGGCTCAAGGATGATGCACCGAAGTTGAAAGTGCGCCGCAAATCACCCGAAGGATAGAAGTGCCCTGGATGGTGCCTTAGTGCCGCTCGACAAAACTGTCGACGACCTTCTTCTGTCCCGCCTTGTCGAAGTCGACAGTGAGCTTGTTGCCGTCGATACGGGTGATCGCGCCGTAACCGAATTTCTGGTGGAAAATGCGTTCACCCAACTGAAAATCCGAACCGTTGGCCGTTTCCGATGCAATGACCCGATACTCAGCATCCAAAGTGGGCGCTGCAGCGACGCTGCCGCCCTTTGCCTTGCGGGCGCGAGCGCGTTGCCATCCAGGCGTCCCATAGTCGCCGGTGAGAAAAGACTCCTGCTCGTCAAACCGGCTCATGCCGTAGCCGCCATATTGACTTGCAGCTTGCTCCACCTCGACGTTGGCTTCCGGTAATTCATCGATGAACCGGGAAGGGATCGCCTGTTGCCACAGCCCGTGGGTGCGACGGTTCTGGGCGAATGTGATTTTCGCGCGCATCTTAGCCCGTGTCAGCCCGACATGCGCAAGCCGGCGTTCCTCTTCAAGACCTGCAGCACCCGATTCATCGAGGCTGCGCTGGTGGGGAAACAGACCATCTTCCCATCCTGAGAGAAAAACCGTTTCAAATTCCAGCCCCTTGGCACTATGCAGGGTCATGAGGTTGATCATGTCCTCACCATTTTCACCATCCCGGTCCATGACCAGCGACACATGCTCGAGGAAACCGGCGAGCGAGTCATAGTCTTCCATGACCCGGATGAGTTCTTTCAGGTTGTCGAGCCGGCTGGCGGCCTTGGGCGACTTGTCGTTTTGCCACATGGTCGTGTAGCCGGATTCATCAAGTATGAGCTCGGCCAACTCCGTATGCGGCATCTTATCGGCCAGCGCGCGCCAGCGGTCGAATTGCGCAAGCAGGTCTGTAAGGGAGCGGCGCTGGGCTGGTTTCAACTCCTCCGTCTCAACAAGGGTCCGTGCCGCCTGCATCAGCGGGATCGACTGGCTGCGCGCGTGGGTGTGCAGGATGTTTAGCGTGCTGTCACCGAGGCCCCGGCGTGGGGTGTTGATAATGCGCTCGAACTTGAGATCATTCGAAGGATTCAACGTTGCCTCGAAATAGGCCGTTGCGTCCCGGACTTCCAGGCGCTCGTAGAAGCGCGGGCCGCCGATGACCCGATAATCCAGGCCGAGTGTGACGAACCGGTCTTCAAAGGCGCGCATCTGGAACGAGGCCCGAACGAGAATGGCAATCTCGTTCAGTGCGTGCCCCCGGCGCTGGAGCTGCTCGATATCCTCACACACGCAACGTGCCTCTTCCTCATCGTCCCAGCAGCCCTGCAATTTGACCTTTTCGCCCTCGCTGTCTTCGGTGTGCAGGGTCTTGCCGAGCCGGTCTTGATTGTTGGCGATGACGGCGGACGCGGCAGCAAGAATATGGCCGGTTGAGCGGTAGTTTTGCTCAAGCCGGACGACTTTGGCGCCGGGGAAGTCGTGTTCGAACCGCAGGATGTTGCCTACTTCCGCACCGCGCCAGCCATATATCGACTGGTCGTCGTCGCCAACGCAGCAGACATTTCCGCCGCCCTGTGCCAACAAGCGCAGCCAGAGATATTGTGCCACGTTTGTGTCCTGATACTCGTCCACCAGTATGTAGCGTAGTCGCTGCTGGTATTCCGAAAGCACGCTGGAATTTTCCTGGAACAGGCGCAGACATTCCAGAAGCAAATCGCCGAAATCGACGGCATTCAGTTCCTTTAGGCGCTTCTGGTACTGGGCGTAAAGTGCCGCACCTCGTCCCTCGGCGAATACAAACGACTCGCCATCCTGAACTTTGTCGGGCAGAAGTCCGCGGTTTTTCCAATTGTCGATGTAAGCCGCAAGTTGGCGGGCCGGCCATCTCTTCTCGTCGATATTTTCCACATCAAGAAGCTGTTTCAGCAGCCGGATCTGGTCGTCTGTATCTAGAATCGTAAAGCTGGATGTGAGATCGACCAGTTCTGCATGGCGGCGCAATATGCGCGCGGAAATCGCATGGAACGTGCCGAGCCACGGCATACCCTCGACCTGAGCGCCAATAAGCGTGCCAATGCGCGATCGCATTTCCCGCGCGGCTTTGTTGGTGAAGGTAACGGCAAGGATCTCGCCAGGACGGGCCCGTCCTGTCGCCAGAATGTGGGCGATGCGGGTGGTGAGCACGCGCGTCTTGCCGGTTCCCGCACCTGCGAGCACCAGGACTGCTCCGTCAAGTTCGGTGATCGCTTCGCGCTGCGCCTCGTTCAGGGAATCGAGATAGGCTGGCCGCACCATGGCCCGCGCGGAAAGAGAGAGCGCCTTATCCTTGTCGGCGGCCTCATCGGAATCTGGCAGGGTGGCAGCAGTGTTTGTGCGAATCTTTTGCATGAGGGTGAGACTATAGCACCGGCATGGCGGTGGTAGGTCGTTTGCAAAGTCTATTTATGCTCTTCCTCGCTCGCTTCAATCAACGCCTTGTTGTAGGCGTTTACCGTATCGAGATGCTCCACCCAGCCCGCAAGCTTGCTCGTATCACCGCTCTGAACAACAGGTAATCGCTGGTTGCCGGTCCTGTCGAATGCTCTGAGCGCAGCTTCAACCGTGTCATCGGGAGTGAGCCAGGTGCCATCCTCTTCCAGTCCGGCCATTGCGTCTGTCACAGACTTCTCAACAGGAATCATGAACTGGCTTACCTTTAGGCTTCGCGAGATATGTTTGTGCGGTCCTTCCTTCAGAAAGATTCCGCGTGCCGCCAGCTGATATTGGAAGAATCCCTGTCCGTGGATCGCTTGGGTCAGCCCTGTCGAAATTGAGACAGCAAGCAGCAGGGCGATCGTCATTTCGTATCCGCCGGTCAACTCGAACACAATGAGCGTGGTCGAAATGGGAGCGCCGAGAACTGCTGCGGCAACCGCGCCCATACCGACGATGGCATAAAGGCCGTGGCTGGATGCGGTGTCAGGAAACGCACCTGTAGCGATTACGCCAAATGCGCCGCCACACATGGCGCCGAGATAGAGAGATGGGGAAAACACCCCACCGCCAAATCGGCTGGCAAGCGTAATTGATGTCGCGATGGTTTTGAGTACCAGGAGAACCAGCAGCAGATACAAGGGAAGTTGCTGTTTGAGGGCCGCATCGGTCGCGTCGTAGCCGACACCCAGAATCTGTGGAAATGAAATGGCGATCGCACCGATCATCAAACCACCCACGACCGGTCGTGTCCAAAGCGGCACATCGACCGATCGGGCAATTCGGTCGCCTGCGACAATGGCAAACTCGAATGCGATTGCCACGCCCGCGCAGGTGAGGCCCAATAGCGCAAAAGCGGGAAATTCCCAGAAAGAGGTGATCTGGTAATCAGGGATGAAGAAGGCAGGGAAGTGGCCGAGATGAATGCGGGCAATGACCGTTGCCGCAACACTCGAAATGACAATGGGCACAAAAGCTCTGAGTGCGTAATGGGCGAGGATGACTTCATGTGCGAACAAAACACCTGCAATGGGGGCATTAAATGATGCAGAGACGGCGGCAGCCACACCACAGGCAAGCAGTGTGCGTCGCGCCGCATGAGGCAACTTGAATGCGTCCTGCATTATGGCTGCGAGAGTTGCGCCTAGATGGACGACCGGGCCTTCGCGACCGGCACTCGCACCGGCGCCAAGCGAAATTGCAGAAACAAGCGCACTCCACAAGCCCACTCTCGCTGGTATCCGGCAGCCGAGCAATGCGCGCGCTTCAATAACATCCGCAACACCGAGCGTACGGCGACCCGGCACAACATGTTGCAGCAATAGCCCGACGACCAGGCCACCAAGTGCAGGCGCTATCAGAATAACCCACCAGGGCATCTGGGTTGCGGCGGTATACACATTCTCTGATGTGGTGCCGAGCCACGGCAATTGTACGAAGCCGATGATCTTGCGGAATAGGATTGCGAAATAAGCTGCACCAACGCCTACGACCAGAGCAATAATCCAAACCACTGGCTGGCGTGAACCAAAGAACTCTCGCAAATTTGGGAGCATCCGGTCGCGAATGAGGTGCAGTATCCATTCGACCGCGCGCGTTATCCCATACGGGTTTTCACGCGCATCGGCGGGCTGCGTTGCGGCTTTTTGTCCGTCTTCCTTGCCGAGGTTTGGTGCGTCGACCATCCTGCGGTCTTTCCTAAGCGCTTAAAAAGAAAGGTTTGCCTTGAATTTGGCCGTTTACTCTGATCCCTACTCTAGCAGGAGGTTAGGCCTCCAATCCCTTTCGGCCAAGCCCTTCGATTTGCTAGACTGCGTTTCGATTTGGACATAGATCAGGTTCAGGAGGCGACCAAAGTGGCGGCAGTAGCAGCCGAACGGTCGGAGAATACCGGCGCTTCAGCGATTATTGATGCGTTGCGCGCGCGCTTGGGCGAACGGGTAACGACCACTGACGCCATGCGCGAACAGCATGCAAATACGCTGACCTGGCTTCCCAGCGAGCTGCCTGACGCGGTCGTGTTCCCCGAAAATACCCAGGAAATCGTCGAAATCGTCAAAATGTGCGAAGAGCATAATGTACCAATTATTCCGTTCGGTGCAGGAACGTCGCTTGAGGGTCATTTGAATGCGCCCTTCGGCGGGTTATCTCTGGACTTTTCGCGTATGAACCGGATTTTGGCCGTCCATCAGGAGGACCTTGACTGTGTGGTCGAAGCCGGTGTGACGCGCAACCAGCTCAATGACCATTTGCGCGACACTGGCCTGTTCTTTCCAGTCGACCCGGGTGCTGACGCCAGTATCGGTGGCATGGCCGCCACGCGGGCTTCGGGTACAAATGCAGTCCGCTACGGCACAATGCGCGACGCGGTTCTTAATCTGACTGCAGTTATGGCTGATGGTTCCGTAGTCAAGACGGCAGGCCGCGCGCGCAAATCATCGGCCGGTTATGATCTGACTCGGCTGCTGGTGGGCTCGGAGGGCACGCTCGGTATCATCACCGAACTTACATTGCGCCTCCATGGAATTCCGGAAACCATCCTCTCTGCGGTGTGCCCGTTCAAAACCATAGAGGGGGCATGCGATGCGACAATCACCGCGATTCAGATGGGACTTGGTCTGGCCAGATGCGAGCTGCTCGACGAGGTGCAGATCGAGGCCTGCAACATCCATTCAAAACTCGACTTGAAACTGACGCCTACCATGTTTCTCGAATTTCACGGCACTCCCGCGTCGACACGCGAGCAGGTGGATACCTTTGCGGAAATTGCTGCCGACAATGGGGGCGGCGACTACCAGTGGGCGGAGCGTGCCGAGGATCGCAACAGGCTGTGGGAGGCGCGCCATGAAGCCTATTGGGCGGCGCGTACATACAGGCCGGGCGCACAAGTCATTGCAACCGATGTTTGCGTACCCATATCCCGACTCGCGGAGTGCGTGACCGAAACCAAGAAAGATATTGCAGAGCTGGGGCTTGTGGCACCCATCGTTGGGCATATAGGGGATGGAAATTTCCATGTGATACCGCTTATCGACATGGACAATGCGCGGGAGGTCGAAGCGGTACATGGTTTCCTGGACAGACTGGTCGGGCGCGCGCTTGCCATGGAAGGGACCTGTACTGGTGAGCACGGTGTCGGCGCGGGTAAGATGAAATACATGCAGGCGGAGCACGGACCTGGTGTCGAGGTAATGCGCGCCATAAAAAAGACGTTGGATCCTCACAACATTTTCAATCCCGGTAAGGTGGTTGAACTGACGTGAATGGATGTAGTCTCAAGATAGTCGGCAGAAGGATTGAACCGGCAGCATTCCGGCGATGCGAGGCAAAGAGCCGGGAGGACGATTTGCAATGAATTCTTTTCTGCTCTTTCTGGGCGGGCTTGTCGTGTTGGCTCTGAGTGCGCTCTTTGCCGCGCCATATTTTGTCGACTGGAACGACTATCGCGATGTTTTTGAAGCTCAGGCATCGAAACTGATCGGCCGCAATGTCGATGTGGGTGGCGATGTTTCCCTGACCCTTTTGCCAGCGCCCGTGCTGCGATTCGAGACCATCAACGTTGCTGACGCAGAGGGCAAATTCGAGACGCCGCTTGCCGCGGCCCGGTCTTTCACTGTGTGGTTGTCGGTTCCGCCACTCTTGCGCGGGACGATCGAGGCCCGTTCGGTTGAAATTGATCAACCGGTGCTCAACTTGCGTATTGCCAAGGACGGTTCGGGAAACTGGTCCAACATTGGTGGCGAGGCAGCCGATTTGCCATTCATTCCAAAGGAGGTGGCGCTCAGTTCGGTAGAGGTGAGCGGCGCGACGATCAATCTCTGGCGCGGTGACAAAAAAGAGCCAACTTCGTTTGTCGACAACCTCAATGGTGAACTGACCGCACGCTCACTGCAGGGGCCATACAAGTTCATTGGGGACTATTCGCAGGGTGACAAACGCCGGGAGGTGCGCTTTTCGACCGGCCGCAAGGAAGAAAATGGCGATTTCCGCCTGAACGCATCCATCCGAAGTCCCGAGGTCAAGGAGACATACTCGATTGACGGAAACGTCCGTGGTTTTGGCGCGGCCCCGGTGTTCAAAGGTAAATTTCTGGCGCGTCTTGCGGATATTGAAGCCACGGCGGAGGGCGAAGACGCCAAGAAGGATAGTCAGGAACAGGGTGCAGCGCCCTTCGAGATCAAGTCGGAATTGCTTGCGGGTTTCCTTGGCGCTCAATTCTCCGAAGCTGAACTCACCGTTACGAGGAACAACAAGCCTCAGACCATACGCGGTCTGATGGATCTGAATTATCAAGGCCAGCTTGACGTTGGCGGAGCATTCTCCTCCCGCTGGGTTGATCTCGACAGCTGGATTTCATCGGCTGGGGATCCGAAGCCGAAACTGAATGTGGCAGCTACTGCTTTGGCCGGGGAAGTGTTGCGCCGAGGCCTCGGTGTGGAAAAAGGCCGATTCAAGCTGTTTCTGGACCAGGCGGTCATCGGTGGAGATCTAGCGACCAATGTGCAGATTGAACTGACAGCCGGGGAAGGGAAGATCGAGCTGTCGAGACTATCCGCGCGCCTTCCCGGGGGCGCCAGGTTCAGGCTTAATGGAACATTGTCTGGCAGTGAGGAAGCACCGGTATTTAAAGGGCCGTTTTCAGTGCAGGGTCGTTCGCTTTCGCGGTTGTTGCGTTGGGCCGGCGTCACGGCGGCGCCCGATGCGACCAAGCAGTCTGGCGCGTTTACACTGGCGGGAACACTGTCCGCAGCACCGCAAAAAATGGCACTGGAAAACGGTGAAGGGAGCCTGCTCGGGTCGGCCTTCAGCGGAGGTTTCAGTTACCAGGGCGGTTCACCGGGCGCGGTATCGGTGACCTTGAAAAGTGATCGGATGGACCTCGCTAATGTGCTTGGTTCGAACGCCTCCGCGCAATCACTCTGGGGGCTGTTCGGAGCAGGCTCAGGGGCACCGCAAGATAGTGCGGGGTCGGCAAACGGCGGCGCGCTGGGTTGGCTTAGCGACATGCGGGCAGATGCGGATGTGAGCATCGGTGCGGTCTCGTTCGCAGGACTTGGCGAAAGCGCGCTTGATGCAAAACTGACCCTCAGTGAGGGCACGCTCGATATTCGCAAGCTCAACCTCTCGTCGGGGCCAGAAGTGGGAATTCAGGCGGGCGGTCGTCTGAGTAACCTTGGCGGCAAACCCAAGGGAAGCTTGACGCTTGCCGTGCGAGCGGCAACGGGCAAGGGACTTTCGTCACTGGCCGAATTTTTTGATCTGCCTCAACTTGCAAAACGCTCGCCGGAACAATTGGTGGCACTGTCTCCGCTGCAGCTGACGACAGCAGTTCGTTCTGTAGAATCTGAGAAAGCCGGCCTTGAAGTGCAGATCAAAGGTGCGCTTGGTCAAAGCAACGTTGCCGCGAAGGTGGATCTGGAAGGCACGCCGGCGGCCTGGAAAACCGGCCAAATTGCCGTTAACGGAAGTCTGACGAACAAGTCGGGCAGGGAGTTGCTTCAGCAGCTTCAGCCGCGTTTGACGAAAGCAGATTTAGCTACATTTGCAGACGGCGGCGGTACGCTTTCGCTAGAGGCAAGCGGTATAGCGGAAACTGGATTGCAGACGAAGACGGTTCTGAAAGCCGGTGGCTCGGACTGGACTACGCAAGGCACATATCGGCTCGGTGAGGGTGGCAATGCATTCTCAGGCTCGACTCGGTTATTTGCTCCAAACACTGCTGCCGGTCTTTCACTTTTTGGCATTCACGTCGCGCCCGGACATGGTTCGAAAGCTGCCAGCGTCAGCGCCGACGTGGAATCATCGGGCGGCACGTACCGCTTTTCAAATGTGAATGGCGATCTCGGGGGAGCGGTGTTCAGCGGCGAGGCAGCGCTCGATGCCGACAATGGCCGGACATCCATTTCAGCGCAGATAAAAGCAGACACCGCCTCGCTTCCACGTTTGCTAGCACCCCTGGTGGCGTGGAAATCGGATGGCCAAAATTCTCAGGCCATCAGAGGTGTTTCCAGCACTGGGGCATACTGGCCGGATGTACCCTTCAGCAGCAACCAGCTAAACCGCACTGATGGTTCACTTTCCCTGACCACAGAGCGGCTCCGGCTGGCGGGTGACCTTGTACTTGATCAGGCGAAGTTTCAGGCGAAGTTGTCGGACGGAACGTTCAAGGTTTCGAACCTCGAAGGCATTCTGTATGGCGGATCGCTCAAGGCGAGCGGCGAACTTTCAGCGCGCGGCGATGGCGTGACACTTGAAGCCAAGGTAGCGGCCACAGGTCTGAGGCTGGAGCAAATTACAGCGACATCAGGCGGTAAGCCGCTTGTTAGCGCGCCGGCTGATATCAGCCTGTCAGTCAGAGGTGTGGGGCTTACACCGCGTGGTCTCGCGTCCGGATTGAGTGGCAAGGGAGAGCTTGATATCGGTGATGGCAATATCAGCGGTTTCTCGCTCGGTGCCGCCCACAAAGCAGCGAGTTCGGCACAGCGTGAGAAGGGAAAACTGGACGAAGCCAAACTTGGGCGTCGGGTCGCAGATAGCCTGAAAAATTCTGCGATGTCGTTTTCACAGATCAAGGCACCGTTCACGGTTAGCAATGGGATCATTGAGTTCAAAAAACTTGCGTTAAGTGACGCGGATGGCCGTGTCACCGTTGCCAGTTATCTACAACTTTCGAACCTGCAACTTGATAGTGAGTGGGCGCTGCAATCTGCAGACAGTGCAAGCAGCGGCGCAGAACCGAGAGTGTCGCTGGTTTTTGCCGGACCGCTGACAGATATCGGCAAACTGCAACCCAAGATCGATACAACAAGCCTCGCTCGCTATGTCACCATTCGCAAGATGGAAAGGGATGTCGAACGCCTTGAAAAGCTTGACGTCTCTCCGTCCGGCACGAATTCAACGCGTGGGCCCGCAGGGGCGGTCAAACCACCAAAACGGCCAGAGGC
>DEIT01000073.1:0-5735 GCA_002352635.1 Hyphomicrobiaceae bacterium UBA2767
CTGATTAGTGTCCGCTAATGACCCTGAGAGGTCATTGATCACGTCGCTTTTCAAGTGCCGACAATTGATCGAGCTCAATGCATGTGAACGCCAAAGCCCGATGATGCGGGCTAATGAAATGGAGGTGGTACAGATGAATAAAAACGCCCTTCCACACTACGATGATAGCGTAAACACCACCGGTTGCTGCCCGAAATTCAATCCGGAAGGATGGGACGGGCAGGAGTTACACTTTGACAACAAGACCTTCATCCGCGCCACTACGAAAAGTCTGATGCACATGCCGCTCAACATGGGTCGTGTCTTCAGTCGGGTCCAAAGTCACATTGTGGATGCCGATGTGTATGATCCCGACAACTGCATCGTGTTAAGCAGGGACCTTTCTGCTTGGCAGGCTGAACATCTGTTTTCGATCTCCAAGCCGGTCCCTGGGGAAGATACCGTCACTTTGTCGGGTGATTTCATAACAAAGGTCTTCGAGGGTCCTTATCGCAAAGCAAAGGTCTGGTATGAGGAAATGAAAGACCTCGCCCACACAAGGGAGGGCGCGTCTGGCGAGGTTTACTTCTTCTACACGACGTGTCCGAAATGCGCGAAGGCCTACGGAAAGAACTACATTGTAGGCGTGGCTAGAGTTTGAGGTCGTCTAATGTCCGCTTCCGGCACAAAGCCGGCATGGCGGTGTCCAGAACGCCCGCTCCCGACCCGAAGACGGACCCTCAATGCAGGATTGCGAACGCTGGGCTCGCACCGAGCAGGGCAAGGGCCAATTATTGCGATGTGGTGCGCTCAGAATCCAATTCCAATGCCGCCACCGCCAATGGTGATGCCAATCGAGCCGCCGCCCGGTGCGCGTTTTTTGGTGGACGTGGTCGATCGCTTCTTGGTCGTCGTTCTCTTCCTGGTCGATTTCCTGGTAACGGTCTTGCGCGTCTTGCGCGCGGCCACGGCCTTGCAACTGCCGCCTCTCCAGCTCGAGATGACCAACAGCGCTTCCTGGGTCGGCGCATCCGCGGCAAGTGTGGTCCCCGCCATCGCATTAAAGCGCTGCAGCGCCGCCCGTGAGCCTCTTCCCCAGTCGCCGTCGATGGCGCCAGTGTAACAATTGTGGTTCTTCAGGGCGGACTGAAGGTCGGCGGCCAGCTGCGGTCCCGCCACCGGGGGCTGTCCCGTCGGCCCTCCGAAAACATTCTGCGGCCCATCCGTCTGCGGCGAGGCTGCCTGGGACTGGCCGGGTGGCGGGGTGAAAATGCTCTGCGGCGCCCCGGTGGGCTGCGCGGCTACAGAGCGCCCTTGCTGAGTGGAGACAGCTTGGCTTCCGCGACCCTGACCGCGCAGTGTGTCGAGTTTGGTTTGCGCCAGCGATGCCAGCGGGTGGTTGGGATAGAGCCGCAGAAAGCCTTCATAAAGCTGCGCATCGTTGCTGTCGCGGATCGAGGCCCAGTGCTCCATTGCCGTCGCACCTTGTGACGGCGCGGGCGCCGCACCCGGGGCGGGGGCCGTTGGTGCGCTCGCGGTCCCGGCGCTGAGACCCGGCATCTGGGGCTGTGCGCCGGCGTCACTCGCAAACAACGTGATGACTGCGGCGAAAGTCAGAATTGCTACGCTGCGCGGCATATCGAGCCTCCTAAACTCTTTGTCGGCAGCGCTTCCCCAACCCACGGGAGAGATCTAGCAGAATCGGCAGATTTGCGCCTTGTTCCAGATCAATGCTGCACCGCTCATCGCGGCCGGCCCAAACCGAACACCGGTTTGACAGAGGTCAAAATGGCGACGCTTGAAATCGACTAGAATTTAACCGAATGCTGCGCAAAGACGCGGCCAAGAACAGCAATAATGACGGTGAGACACGATGGCCCGACGATTTCCCAGGCGCATGGTTTTTGCCGCACTGGCAGCGCTGTTGTTGTCGTTTGGTACGTGCAGCGACGCGCTCGCCGGTCACGACATGAAGGAGGCGTGGAGCAACTATCAAGGCGCGTGTTCGTTGCACAAAGCCAACGTTAGAGCGTTGCAAAAATTGAAGCAACAACATGAAGAAAAGAAAGCTTTATACAGAAGTCACTGCAAGGATCACACAGATGAAAATGTTTCTTGCGTTAGAATTAGAGATAAGATAGCCGATGATTTAGGTTTTGTGAAATATGCTGCTCATATATTTTCCAATACTAAACTTCTTTGCGACGCGAACAAGAGGATATACGTAAATGCGCTCACAGAAACTCTGACAACACTTGTTCTAAGCGGCGGTGTGCCGGAACCTCGCGACGACAAGGCCACGGAAGGCGGTCAAAGAAAACCACCTACAGCAACTGTCAAAAAGCCCAGGCACTCTGTCGAAGGCTCAACGCGCCGCACACGCAGAAATACGGTCAGAACAACTCGCAGGCCGCAGCAGGGGCACACCCCATCACAAACGCAAGCGCTGGCCGTCATTGGCGGGCTGGTAATTCAGGGCATCAGCCGGGGCACCAAGAAGGGCTCGCGGGGTGGAAGCCGGGGCACGAAGCGACCCAATCGGGGCACCAAGAAGCCGTCAAGGTGTCCCGGCGGACGGTGCCCCATCCCGTAGAGCGGCATGATTTCAACTTAAACGCGATGATCTGAACGCGACAAGCAGCGATGACCTCAACCCATAACCAGCATCTTCTGAAAACCGCTTTGACAGGCGCTTTCATGGTGTGCCTCTCGACCGCAGTCTTTGGGGGGCCATCGGATGTGGCATCGCAGACGCGTTTTCACGGCCTGCTTCCGCACCTCGCAACGAATGAAGACACCATCGCCGAAACGCTCAAACCCGCGGACAGCTTGAGGATTTCCGATCCGAAAGCCGTGTTTTCCTATGTCCTGGAGAGCCTTCCCCCGCGAGTGAAGGTCTACCCCACAGAGAATTACTACTATTTCAGCTTTATTTATGGTGGTGTGGCCTATGCCGGCAACCTGCGGCTCGACGCGCGCGACCGTGACCAGGGCAAGCTGCATTTCGCCTATTTTCGCAAGCAGACACCCTGGATGGGAACAAGCGCCGTGACCCATCTGGCGCTCGACGCTCGGGACGGCGTTCAGGTGAAGAGGCTCTCGCCCCTCGCGTACCGCGTGACGAACGGTGTGGCGTCGGTCGTCTTCGCTTTGAACGACCTCTCGCGCGTCACGCCGCCCGCAAAAGCAATGCTCGCGAGCGAGCACTATCTCGGTCCCGTTTTCGATGAGTCGGGCGTGCGCTTCTTCCTGATTTTCGATCAGAGCGCAAAGGTCTTCCACTACGTCCTTGACGAGGCGGCGTCGACGGCGGACCGCCTCGCGCCAACCAGCCTGTCGGATCGCATCCATGTGGGCATGCGCACCGGTTTCGCTTTCTACGCGGACCACCGCGTGAAACGGAAAATCCTGATCGGTGTCCACGGCGAACAGGAACGGCTCAACACCTATTTTGACGGACCATTCGACCAGCTCCCCGACAATTTCATCGAGGGTGAGAGCCTGCGGGACGCAATCCTGCAGGTCGAACCGGATCTCGCCGGCCAGATCGGCCGCCTCGGGCATTATGAGGATCACGACATGCGTTATCTGATCGGGTCGTATGTCCGCTACGAAACGATCTCTGATCTGGAGCCGGTTCACGACTGCGCGATAGCCGCAGCAAGACAAACGACCGCTTACGCCGCCTGCTTTGCAACCGGCCTTGTGGATGCGGGCCAATGATCGCGTCGAACCGATGACAACGACAACTGCGAGATAAGAAAATGAAATCACTCCACAAGGCTGTACGGCTTGTTTCACTGCTGACCATGCTCGCCGCCGGAGCCACCACCGGTGTTGCGCACGCCGCCGACTTGCGCGGCACGGTATCGTCGGTGGACGCAAACGGTCAGGTTCGTATCGATCTCCCTCAAGGCTCATCTGTGAAGCTTGGCGACGCCGTGCGGCTGGAAACCGTGGTGCCGGGCGTCGGACCCGTCGAGATCAAGAGCCGCTGGAGCGTCAAAAGCGTCGGCAACGGTTTCATCTTGGCCGCACCCGTCGGCCAGGCCAGCGCCACGCCGAAAGCGGGCTATACGGCCATCGTGACCACGGCTTCCGGCACGCCCGCAGCGGCAACTGCTGCGCCATCTTCAGCGGCCACGGCCACAGCCCCAACACCCCCCGCAAAGGCCGGCACAACCAAGGCCGGGGATCCCGCGCTTAAACTCACGGCCGAACAAATGACGGGCATCAAGAAACAGGCCGATGGTGGTGACACGCGGGCCATGCGTTTGCTCGCGCTCTACCACAATGGCAAGGCGGACTCGTCCGACAGGGTGCCCAGACGTCAGGACGAGGCCATCATTTGGTATGAGAAGGCCGCCAAATCGGGTGACGCCGGAGCGATGACCTCGCTCGGCTTCATTTACCTGACGAAACGCAAGGACGACGCGAAAGCGTTCGAATGGTTTGGGAAGGCGGCCGACAAGGGCAATGCTGTAGCGATGTCCATGCTGGCCCGCCTCTACGAACAGGGGCGCGGCGTTCCGAAGGATGAAGCCAAATCTTTCGAGTGGGCCAAAAAGGCCGCGGACAAGGCTGATGACAATGGGGCCACTGCATATGATCTGGCTCAGATGTATTTCGCGGGCGCAGGCACGCGTCAGGACTTTGTCGAGGCCGCGCATTGGTACCGCAAGTCGGCGGAAAAGGGGTTTACACCGGCAATGATCAAGCTTGCGCAGATATATACCGCAGGCATGGGCCTCGCGCAGGATCCGGCACGGGGCCTTGAGTGGGCCAGGCAGGCCGCCGAGGCGGGCTCTCCTGTCGCGATGTACCAGGTCGGGACTCACCATCTTCTCGGCAACGGCAGCCCGCCTGATCCTTTAAAGGCGAAACAATGGTACGAGAAAGCGGCGAATGCGGGAGAGGCTGAGGCTATGTTTGGCCTGAGCTACATATATGACAAGGGGCTCGGTGTTACAGCCAATCCCGGCATGGCGGCGGATTGGATGGTCCTTGCGATCCGCGAAAAGAGTTTTCAGGCGGCTGAGAGCGTGATGCATACGCCGTGGAAATGGACCGAGACGTTCCGCAGGGAGTTCCAGAAACGCCTTCTCGAGGCGGGTGTCTACCAGGGTAAGATCGACGGCGACATCGGCTCTGGCAGCCGGCGCGCGATTGTCGAGTTAACGCGTATTGCCGTGTCCCAATGAATCCTCTGACAGAAAGCCTGCTTGGAGTGTCTGCTTCTGGCACTTGGCGGACGCTCCGAGACCGCTCCCGTATAGTGGAAATCCAGTAACCATCGTGCATCATGGTAACGAAAGATGATTGAACTGCGGGACCCGGTCTCGGATGATTTGGAACCACTTACACGACTTTGGTACGCAGGCTGGCATGAAGCTCATGGCGCCCTGGTTCCAACCGCGCTTTCTGAACAACGCACCTTAGAAAGTTTCGCGACACGTTTGCAGCGTATCTATTTGGAAACGCGTGTCGCTGGGGTAGTAGGGGCACCTGTCGCCTTTTGCTCGACGAAGGGTGACGAGGTCTATCAATTATTCGTTTCCGCAAATGCTCGTGGCAGCGGAGTAGCGGCCCATTTGTTATCTGATGCGGAAACTAGACTGCGCAGACGAGGTGCAGAAATCTCATGGCTCACCTGTGTGATTGGGAACAATCGCGCCGCCCATTTCTACAGTAAGAATGGTTGGAGCCAAGTCGGAACGATGGTTGATCAGGTCGAGACTCTCGGGGAGGGATTTCCA
>DEIT01000073.1:5855-6262 GCA_002352635.1 Hyphomicrobiaceae bacterium UBA2767
GGGGGATCGATATCGCAATGATATTGTGGCAGATCTGCCGGTGTCATGACCGGTGGACGACCATCGCCAACCCCTGTGTTTGCCGTTTGCCATCATATCCGATCACCTTCACATGGTGGCCCTCATAGGCGTTCCGGCAGGCGGTAATCTCTTTCATGATCGTGTCGAGATTCCATTCGCCGAAGAACGGCAGCTTCCACATATACCAGTACGTCACGTGGCTGCGTTCAGGTTCGACATGCTCGATGGCAACTTCCCAGCCCTTGTCGAGCATTCCCTGTATCTGTTTGCGGAGCGCGTTTGCGTCCATTTCGACGAGGTATGAAAAAGTCTCAAATTTGCGGCTCTCGGGATCATTGAGCAGAGAGCGATAGTCCTGCATTTCCATTGTTTCATTCTCCGTAGAT
>DEIT01000073.1:6356-9616 GCA_002352635.1 Hyphomicrobiaceae bacterium UBA2767
TGTTTGGCGGCATTCGCCAAAACCTCGCGGCCGTTCTTTTCAACTTCCACACCCTCATTGCGTGCCTGGACACACGCCTCGACCGCCACACGGTTCGCCGCGGCGCCCGCGGCATTGCCCCATGGATGACCCAGCGTGCCGCCACCGAACTGAAAGCAGGCATCATCGCCGAAGATCCCGACGAGCGCCGGCATATGCCAAACGTGGATGCCGCCGGATGCGACCGGCATGACAGCTGGCATGGTGCCGAATTCTTGATCGAAGAAGATGCCGCGCGCGCGGTTTTCCGGAATGAAGCTTTCACGCATCAGATCGATCCAGCCCAAGGTTGCCTCCCGGTCACCCTCGAGCTTACCGACCACGGTGCCCGAGTGAAGATGGTCGCCGCCTGAGAGGCGCAGGCATTTCGTGAGCACCCGGAAGTGAATGCCGTGCTTGGGGTGCCGGTCGAGGACGGCATGCATCGCCCGGTGGATATGCAGCAGCATGCCGTTGTCGCGGCACCAGTTGGCAAGGGACGTGTTCGCGCAGAACCCGGCCGTGAGGTAATCATGCATGATGATCCGGCTACCCAGTTCCTTGGCAAACTCGGCCCGTTTGAACATTTCCTCAACAGTTGGGGCCGTGACATTCAGGTAATGCCCCTTGCGCTCGCCGGTCTCGGCTTCAGCCTGATCAACCGCTTCAATCACGTTTTCAAATCGGTTGCGCCAGCGCATGAAAGGCTGCGAGTTGATGTTTTCATCGTCCTTGGTGAAATCGAGACCGCCACGAAGGCACTCATAGACGGCGCGCCCGTAATTCTTCGCCGACAGGCCGAGCTTCGGCTTGATAGTACATCCCAGGAGCGGGCGGCCATACTTGTTGAGCTTATCGCGCTCTACGGTGATGCCGTTCGGCGGGCCGCCACAGGTCAGCACATAGTGAAGGGGAAAACGAATGTCCTCCAGTCGCAGCGCACGCAGAGCTTTGAAGCCAAACACATTGCCCACAAGCGAGGTCAGCACATTGACTATCGATCCCTCCTCAAACAGATCGATCGGATAGGCGACAAAGGCGTAGTAGCTTTCATCGTCACCCGGCACGTCTTCGATCTGATAGGCACGGCCTTTGTAATAGTCCAGATCGGTCAGCAGGTCGGTCCACACTGTCGTCCAGGTGCCGGTGGAGGATTCCGCAGCGACAGCAGCGGCAACCTCTTCCCTGGGGAGGCCCGGCTGCGGCGTTATCTTGAAGCAGGCGAGCAGATCGCTTGGTTTGGGTTCATAGTCGGGTTCCCAGTAGGTCTCCCGATAGTCCTTCACGCCGGCTTCAAATTTGCCTGGTGTGTTCGGTTTTTTAGCCATTGTAAACTCCTGGTCTCTGTCTGATGGGTTAAGCGGCCTTGGCGCTCGCAATCTGCGGGTCGAGCACGCCTGAGGCATATCGGTTCGCCATATCGGCGAGCGAAATCGTGGCGATTTTTGAAGCATTGCCGGCAGTTCCAAACCGTTCAAAACGATTCCGGCAAAGCGCTTCCATGGCATTGATGGCTGGTTGCAGGAATTTGCGGGGGTCGAACTCTGATCCCATCACCTGCGCGATCTTGCGAAACTGCGCGGTCATGGCGAGGCGGCAGTCGGTGTCAATATTCACCTTGCGAACGCCGGACTGGATACCGCGCTCGATCTCCTCCACCGGCACGCCATAGGTTTGTGGCATTTCGCCGCCGAATTCGTTGAAAATGTCCTGCAGCTCCTGCGGCACCGAAGAAGAACCGTGCATTACCAGGTGAATGGAAGGCAGGCGCCGATTGATTGCTTCCACGACATCCATTGCCAGAATGTCGCCAGTTGGTTTGCGCGTGAATTTGTAAGCGCCATGTGAGGTACCGATTGCGACCGCCAGCGCATCGACCTTTGTCTCAGCGACAAACTCCGCCGCTTGGTCGGGGTCAGTGAGGAGCATTTCTTTGTCGAGCTTGCCCTCAAAGCCATGCCCGTCTTCAGCTTCTCCTTCACCCGTTTCCAATGAGCCAAGGCATCCGAGCTCACCTTCGACTGACACGCCCACATGATGCGCCATCTCGGTCACGCGCTTGGTGATCTTACTATTGTAGTCGTACGAGGCCGGCGTCTTGGCGTCCTCCTCGAGCGAGCCGTCCATCATCACCGAAGTGAAGCCGTGCTGGATCGCGGAGAGGCACGTCGCTTCGTTGTTGCCGTGATCCTGGTGCAGGCAGATCGGGATTTGCGGGTAGAGTTTCTCCGCCGCGTCCACCATGGCTTCAAGCATGACATCGCCTGCGTATGCCCGTGCACCGCGGCTGGCCTGAAGGATCACTGGCGCGTCCACCGCGTGTGCCGCGTTCATGATCGCGAGCACCTGCTCCATATTGTTGATGTTGAAAGCCGGCACGCCATAGCCCTGCTCGGCCGCGTGATCCAGCAATTGCCTCAGAGTTATCCGAGCCATCATGCGCTCCTTGCCAGTTGATCGACATTCTGCCGCGCCAGTGCGGCGACTCCGGGCAACTCCTTGCCCTCAAGCCATTCAAGAAAAGCGCCGCCTGCGGTCGAGACATAGGTGAAATCTTTGGTCACGCCCGCCGCGTTCAGCGCCGCCACGGTGTCGCCTCCTCCAGCAACGGTTGTCAGGGTACCTTGCCGCGTGAGCCGGGCCGCCGCTCTTGCCAGCTCAAACGTTCCATGGCCGAATGGCTCAACCTCGAAAGCCCCCAGCGGGCCGTTCCAGAGCAGAGTGCTGCAGCGCGCCAGAAGAAGCTTGAAGTCAGTGAGTGTCGAAGGGCCGACATCAAGAATCATGTCTTCTCTGCAGACCTCATTTACGTCGCACAATTTGGTTGAAGCATTTGCGCAGAATTCTTCGGCAACGATGACGTCGTGCGGTAAGAGGATTTCGCAATTCTGCGTTTTCGCTTCAGCCAGAATCTCATTGGCGACAGATGCCAGTTCGGGCTCGCAAAGCGAGGCCCCGACGTCGTGTCCCATCGCGTAGAGAAACGTGTTGGCCATGGCGCCGGCGATAATCATGGTGTCCACCCTGGTGGCAAGGTTGCTGAGCACCGGAATCTTGGTTGAAATCTTTGCCCCGCCGACGACTGCGGCGACCGGCCTGTCCGGTCGGTGGAGTGCCGCGCGCAGCGCATCGATTTCCGCCATCAGTGAAGGGCCTGCGAAAGAGGGCAGCTGCCGTGTGATTGCGTCTGTAGAGGCATGCGCTCGGTGGGCTGTCGAGAAAGCTTCGTTAACAAAGACGTC
>DEIT01000073.1:9696-15104 GCA_002352635.1 Hyphomicrobiaceae bacterium UBA2767
CGCACTCGTCTACGAATCTCACGACTGTGCCGTGCAACATCGCGCGCAGTGCATCTGCCACCGGCTTCAACGACAAGGTGTTCACGCGTTTGCCGTTTGGCCGTCCGAAATGGGACAGGAGAATCACGCTTGCGCCGCGTTCACAGAGTGCGAGGATGGTCGGGAGCACACGCATCATCCGCGTTTCATCGGTTATTGCCGCGCCATTGACAGGAACATTGAGATCAACACGCAGCAAGATGCGCTTGCCTGCGACATCGGCGTCGTCAATGGTGCGAAGTGCGTCCAGATTGATACCCATCACAACTGCCGCTCCTTGATGAGTTCGTGTGCTGCACCGGCAACGCCTTCAGCGGTGATACCGAAATGCTCATAAAGTTGATCTGCAGGCGCGGAAGCGCCAAAGCTTGTCATGCCAATGAAGCGGCCGCTTTCCCCAAGCCATCTTTCCCAGCCGAAGCTTGTGGCAGCCTCCACGCCGATGCGGGGGACAGCACCCAGGACTTCTGAGCGATAGCTCTCATCCTGAGCTTCAAACACTTCCCAGCACGGCATCGAGACAACAGCGGCATTGACGTTGCCTTGTGCCAGTGCGTCAGCCGCCAGAATGGCAATCTCCACTTCAGAACCCGTGGCCAGCAGCGTGACGTCCCGCGTCCCTTCTGCCTCACGTATTACATAGCCACCCAGAGCGGAGAGATTATCTTTGGTGTCCAACGTGCGCAGGCTAGGCACCGCCTGCCGCGTCAGCGACAAAATCGATGGCGTTTTCTCGGACGTAAGTGCGATTTCCCAGCATTCGGCACATTCCACCCCGTCAGCAGGCCGGAACACATTCAGGTTTGGCAACGCGCGCAAGCTTGCGAGATGTTCAACCGGCTGATGGGTGGGCCCATCCTCGCCTAGCCCGATGGAGTCATGGGTCATGATGTAGATCACCCGTTGTTCCATCAATGCCGAGAGGCGGATGGAGGGTCGGCAATAATCGGAGAAAACAAGAAAAGTCCCGCCATAGGGTACGATGCCTCCATGGAGCGCCATACCGTTCATGGCTGCCGCCATGCCATGCTCGCGCACGCCATAACGGATGTATGTGCCGGAGAAGTCGTTTGGCGTGAGATCGCTGTGATGGCTGGTTAGCGTGCCCACCGACCCGGTCAAATCCGCCGATCCGCCGACAATTCCCGGAACCACTGGAACCAGCTTCTCCAGCACCTTTTGGGAGGAAACACGGGTGGCAAGCGATGCAGCGTCTCGGCAAAATTCTGATTTAATCTTGCGCACAGCGGCAACAATTTCGGTTCGTGTCTCGTCATCTATCGGATCGTTCAACCGGGCACGCTCACGTGGCTCCAATGTCTGCGCGCGGGTCTCCCAGGCCTCACGTTCCGTTGCACCACGACCGCCTGCCGCGCGCCACGCGCTCAGAATATGATCCGGAACCTCGAACGGCGCATGCGGCCAGCCGATCAATTCGCGCGTGGCGGCAATCTCATCGTCGCCGAGCGGCGCACCGTGAGTTGCCGCGGTCCCTTGTTTGTTTGGCGCCCCGCAACCGATGATGGTCTGGCAGGCGATAAGGGATGGCTTGTCGGACGACCGTGCGGCTTCGATGGCCGCTGTAACTGCTTTGACATTGTGGCCGTCGACTGAAAATGTCTCCCAGCCTGACGCCGCAAAGCGCGCCAGTTGATCGTCAGAACAGGTAAGGTCAAGCGGGCCGTCGATTGAGATGTTGTTGTCGTCCCACAAGGCGATGAACTTGCCCAGTTTCAGATGCCCGGCAAGCGAGATCGCCTCATGGGAGATTCCCTCCATCAGGCAGCCGTCGCCGCAGATTGTATAGGTGTAGTGATCGACGATATCGTCGCCGTACCGTGCGTTCATCAGCCGCTCGGCGAGAGCCATGCCGAGCGCCGAGGTAAAGCCTTGGCCCAGCGGACCCGTCGTCGTCTCCACACCGGGCGTATGGCCGTACTCGGGATGCCCTGGTGTTTTCGAACCAAGCTGCCGGAAGTGTTTCAAACTCTCGATGTCCACGCCCGGATATCCGGTGAGATACAGGAGCGAATAGAGCAGCATCGAGCCGTGACCCGCCGACAGCACGAACCGGTCTCGATCCGGCCAATCCGGAGCGGACGCATCAAACTTCAGGAACCGCGTGAAAAGAACGCTCGCAACATCCGCCATCCCCATGGGCATTCCGGGATGTCCGGAATTGGCCTGTTGTACCGCGTCCATCGATAGGGCACGGATCGCGTTTGCCATATCCCGGACCGCGATCGGTGCGGGGGCAAGATCTTCTATGACGACAGCTTCGCTCATCGATCGGTTACCCCTTCCTCTGTCCGCCTGCGCGGCGTTTGTTTTTCACCAGTTTCAGGATCATTGGCGTCAGAATCAGCTGCATGGCGATGTCGAGCTTCCCGCCCGGAATGACGATCGAGTTGGCGCGCGACATGAAGCTGTCGTGGATCATTGAGATCAGGTAGGGGAAGTCGATGCCGCTCGGATCTCTGAAGCGGATCACCACCATGGATTCGTCAGCCGTCGGTATCCAGCGTGCGATAAACGGGTTGGACGTATCGACAGTCGGAACGCGCTGAAAATTGATGTCTGTCTCGGTGAACTGCGGACAGATGTAATGCACATAGTCAGGCATGCGCCGAAGCATCGTGTCCATCACGGCATCGGTCGAGTAGCCGCGGGATTCCTTGTCGCGGTGAATCTTCTGGATCCACTCAAGGTTGATGACGGGGACGACCCCAATCTTCAAATCCGCATGTTTTGCGACATTGATCTTGTCGGTAACGATCGCCCCGTGCAGTCCCTCATAAAAAAGCAGGTCGGTATCTTTCGGGAAATCCGTCCACGGCGTGAAGGTTCCGGGTGGGCACCTGCAAACCTGTTCCTCCTCATGGTCGTGGACGTAGCAGCGTGTTTTGCCGCTGCCGCTCTCGCCATATTGCTTGAAAACGGCCTCAAGCTCTTCAAGCAGGTTGGCTTCAGGGCCAAAATGGCTGAAGTGATTGTTTCCCACCTTGGCCTGGTGCCGCATCTCGGTCTTCATTTCCGCCCTGTCAAAGCGGTGAAACGCATCGCCGTCGATGGAGGCAGCCGCGACGTTTTCCCGGCGGAATATGCGTTCGAAGGTGTGCTTCACCGACGAGGTGCCTGCACCTGAGGAGCCGGTGACCGATATGATGGGATGTTCGATGGACATATGAGCGCTGCCACTAGGTCCGGAACAGACCACGCTGTCCAAACAGCGGAGATTGCTGATGGGACGGCCCCGTCTCACTGGCGTAGCGCTCGAGCATTTCCACCTCTTCGCTTGAGCCGAAAATCAGTGGTACGCGCTGGTGAATGTGTGTGGGAACGACCTCAAGCATGCGCATGAGCCCCGTGCTTGTGGCGGCGCCCGCCTGTTCCATGAGATATGCAATCGGGTTGGCCTCATAGATCAGCCTCAGCCGCCCGTCGCCATAGCCTCGGCGTGCATCGCCCGGATAGAGATAAATGCCGCCGCGCATCAGGATGCGGTGGCATTCGGCGACCATCGACGCGATCCAGCGTGTATTGAAATTCTTCTTCCTGGGCCCGTCCTCACCCTGGAGACAGTCATCGATATAACGCCGGACCGTCTCGTCCCAGTGGCGGTAATTGGAGGCATTGATTGCAAACTCGCGGGTCTCAGCGGGGACCTGTATGTTCTCATCAGTCAGCTTGTAGTCACCGTCGCTCGTGTCGAGGGTGAAGATGTGCGTGCCGTCGCCAACGGTGAGCACCAATGCAGTGTGCGGGCCGTACAGAATATAGCCGGCAGCGAGTTGTTCGGTCCCAGGCTGCATAAAGTCCGCGTCGGGCGCCCGATCCTTTGTCTTGCAGCGTGGCAGGATTGAAAAGATGGTGCCAATCGAGACGTTGGTATCGATATTTGACGAGCCGTCGAGCGGATCGATGGCGACGCTCAAGGGTGCGTCGGTCTTGTCCGTTTCCATCACGTCAACCAGCTCTTCTGATGCAATGGTTGCGACGGGTGCTGCCTTCAGCGCCTCGATCACCTGGATATTGGTGAGACGATCCAGTTCCTTTTGCGCATCGCCATCACTATTGGAGCCAACGACCGCCCCAACAGCGCCTGCCAGCGGCCCCTGCGCGACCAGTCCGGAAATCACCTTTCCGGCGCCGGCGAGTGCTCGCAATGTTGCCGCGACAGGCGTGCGTTCCTCGTTGATTGCCCAGTCGTCCAGATAGCGATTGAGTGTCAGTAATACGGCCATTGACCGCCCCTCCCTTGCATCGCCGACTGTTCGCGGCGGCGTGCTTGTGACGCAGGTGGAGAATTGCTTCTGACTGGAAAGAAAAGTAAATTTGAATTAATTTGGCTCACATGAAAGGAAAACTTAAACACCCAATTTCACGTGTGACCCTCAAGCAGCTCCGTGCACTGGTGGCCACCACCCGTGAAGGAACATTTTCCGCAGCGGCCCAGTCACTTAGCTTGACGCCTCCTGCCGTTACCATGCAGATGAACCTGCTTGAGGAAGCCGCCGGGTTGCCTCTTCTTGAGAGAACAGAATCAGGTTTGCGACCAACTGACGCGGGCCAGATTGTGCTCGATACCGCCCGCAGATGTGAAGCAGCGCTCGAGGCTTGCGGAGAAGCTCTGCAGATGCTCGAGGGGGCGAGTGGCGGCCGCGTGACCGTAGGCGTGGTGAGTACGGCCAAGTATTTTGCCCCTCGCGCGTTGGCGGCCTTTTCACATGCGCACCCGGACGTTGAAATTCGTCTGGCGGTGGGCAACCGCAGTGAAACCATAGAGGCGCTGCGCGATCATGAACTCGACTTCGCGGTGATGGGACGCCCGCCGCAATCCTTCGGGGTGGATCAGGAGGTGATTGGCGATCATCCCCACTACATTGTTGCCCCTCCGGACCATCACATGGCCGGCAAGCGGAAAATTACCATCAGCGAGCTCGCCCAGGAGACCTTCCTGCTGCGGGAAGAGGGATCAGGCACACGCATGCTGATGCAGCGTCTTTTTGCCGAGATCGGTCTGAGCGCGAATATCGGCATGGAGATTGGCTCCAACGAGACGATCAAGCAGGCGGTCATGGCGGGATTGGGAATTGCCCTTATTTCGGTGCATACGGTAGCGGCTGAAGTGAACGATGGTCGCCTCGCCATCCTCGACGTCGAAGGTCTGCCGGCTGTGCGCCAGTGGTTTGTGGTTCGGCGCGGCGACAAGCAACTGATGCCGGCATCGCAAGCCTTGTGGGATTTTTTGGCGGTGTCGGGGGTCGACTTTCTCCCTTATCCGAACACGTGACGACAAAATGGAAGGCTGACGAACGACAGCCGCATCAAGCACCAAAACTGCCATGTCCGCATTTGATGCTGTGGAC
>DEIT01000091.1:0-3803 GCA_002352635.1 Hyphomicrobiaceae bacterium UBA2767
GGGACGATTGAGTGGGAATGATTTGGCGATGGATTTGGCTCTCTCCGAATTGACAAGCATACTCACAAACATTTGATATCATTGATTTTTCCAACTCTCTCCATCGACAGCCATCCTGCGCGATTGGGGGCAAGCCGTTTCGTTTGACGGTACCGCTGACGGTTGCCGGATGCCTTGATTTGGGCGACTCAAGCCGGTACCGTCATCGATATCAGCGCTCTTGACGGTATTTTTCAAGAGCGAACCCACTGAATTCATTGAGAAAAGATCGTGAAAACGGCCCTGAAAAGGGCCGACGGTACTTTTGTGCCGACAGGAGGTCGTATGCTTACCGATTCAGCCCTTAAGCATTTGAAAGGAAAAGCAAAACCCTACAAGGTCACAGACCGCGACGGGATGTATGCATTTATCACGACGACCGGGGCGGTCAGCTTCCGCTATGACTATCGCATCAATGGTCGCCGCGAGACCCTGGTCATAGGCAGGTATGGGCGCGACGGCATTTCCCTCTCGGCGGCACGTGAGAAATGCCTCGACGCCCGGCGGGCGGTGCGGGAAGGGCGTTCGCCAGCACAAGAGCGTCAGCGGGAAAAACAGAGATTGAGAGAATCGAAGAGCTTCGGTCAGTTTTCCGAGAGTTGGTTCAAGGACGCACAGATGGCAGACAGCACCAAGGCCATGCGCAGGACGATCTATGACCGGGATATCGCGCCAATGCTTCAGCGACGACTACTCCACGAAATCAAGCCGGAAGATGTTCGGACTGTGTGTCTGAAGGTCAAGGATCGTGGTGCACCTGCAACGGCGATTCATGTTCGCGACATCATCAAACAGGTCTTCGCATTTGCCGTGCTGCATGGAGAAAAGGTCAAGAACCCGGCGGCGGAGGTTATGCCGGCATCCCTTGCCACCTTCAAGCCGAGAGACCGCTCTCTCTCGCCGAAAGAGATCCGTGTGATGCTGAAAATGCTGGAGCATGTTCCAACCCTCCCGACCATTCGACTGGGCATGAAGCTTCTTCTGCTGACAATGATGCGCAAGAGCGAATTGCAGTTCGCGGTCTGGGATGAAGTCGACTTCGAAAATGCGGTCTGGACGATACCGAAGGAACGCATGAAGCGGGACCGCCCTCACAACATCTATCTCTCGCAGCAATCCTTCGACATCCTGATTGCCTTGAAGACGTGTTCCGGCAACTCGCGTTACCTGTTGCCGTCGCGATACGATGCCGATGCACCAATGTCTCGAGCGACTTTCAATCGGATCACCTATGCTGTCGTCGATCAGGCTTCCAAACACGGCTTGCCATTGGAGCACTTCACCGTTCATGACCTCCGCCGGACCGGCTCGACTTTGTTGAATGAACTTGGTTTCAACCGCGACTGGATCGAGAAATGCCTGGCGCACGAGGATGGTCATTCTTCTCGTGGCGTTTACAACAAGGCCGAGTACGAGGTCCAACGCCGCCACATGCTTCAAGAGTGGGCTGATCTGATTGATGCCTGGGCGACCGGAGAAAAGCGAGTACCAATCCTCTTTCCGTCGAATATGGCGCTCTATACGGCAGATCCAACAATTTAGCCCAGTCGGCACTATTGCGAACCTACGACCATCCGCCTCTTAATCAGCGGGTCCGGGGTTCGAGTCCCCGTGCGCCTACCATTCTTTTCAAGGGGTTACCAAAAACTGCCTACTTGTCAAAAACCAATGGCGTCCAAATGGCGTCCACTTCTCATCCAAATCTAACCAATGCAGACCACCAGATATTCTTGTCCGTTCTCCAGACAGCAGGATCATAATCCGCGTGTCGGGAGTTCAAGTCTCTCCTCCGCTACCAATTTTCACAATAAAATCAGACCTATATAGCAATGTTTGGATTGTTCCGATTCTTAGCATTGCAATTGGCAACCGCATGGCAACTACCAGAAATCAAAATGCAGCCAAACTCTCCAAATCTGTGGAATCATTTGAAGTTCGAAAAAATGTTTTTTGGCTACAAAGTTTCTGGAATGATGAATTTATTTTCCGCAGCGGTAGACCATTTTAGTCCTTGAGTTCTCTGATTCGGCATTGGCAAGCTTGTAGCTAAAACTTTGATTGGTGGATGATCTGCGACACAGCAAGCGGGGGCCTATAACCTCGCGGACTTCGGTAACGACAAGCGGTGATGAGATCGCTATCTCCCGTGCCCAGATCCAGTACAGCCTGGCGCACCTGATCTTGTGGAACCAGCACGTCTGCCAAATCCATGGCATGAGCCACTTCACCCTTAAATCGGCGCGCGGTGTAAAACATCGTATCCATCCTCAATGCTGACCTCGGCGCTATTGATAGTTTGCGGATTGCAGAGATCACGGAAAATACGCGCCGTCGTGCCGGCGATTATCGAGTTGATTTCATCCTCAATCTGTCTCATGGCTTCTGACGGGGGCGCATGCTGTAACGTCCGACACTCTTTCTTGCCTATTTGGCCAACTCGGCTTCAAGTTCCGGCAGGGAGGTGAAAAGGTCGGCCACAAGGCCATAGTCGGCAATTTGGAAAATTGGAGCTTCCTCGTCCTTGTTGATCGCGACGATTACCTTGGAATCCTTCATGCCCGCCAGATGTTGAATGGCGCCCGAGATGCCAACGGCGATATAGATATCCGGGGCCACAACCTTACCCGTTTGCCCCACCTGATAGTCGTTAGGCACATATCCGGCATCAACCGCAGCGCGGCTTGCGCCGATGGCGGCTCCAAGTTTCTCGGCAAGCGGCTCAATATATTTTACGAAATTCTCGGCCGAACCAAGCCCGCGACCCCCTGAAACTATAATCCGTGCAGCGGTTAATTCGGGCCGGTCAGATTTGGAAAGTTGTTCGTTCTCAAAGTGGGATATGGCGACAGCTGCCGGCGCAGCGGTATCTTTAATTGTTGCGCTGCCACCCTCTTCAGCAGCCGCAAATGCGGTGGTCCGGACCGTGATGACTTTTGTTGTTTCGCCCGAGTGAACGGTTTGAATGGCATTGCCTGCGTAAATTGGGCGCTCGAACGTATCTGCCGATTTAACCGCGGTAATTTCAGAAATCTGCATCACATCCAGCAGTGCCGCCACACGCGGCATGATGTTCTTACTTGTTGTCGTCGCGGTGGCCAGCATGGCGCCATACCCGCCGGCGAGCGAGACGATAAGGGCGGCCATTTCCTCTGCCAGATGATTGGCGAGGTGCGGCGCGTCAACTAAAAGGACTTGTGCCGCGCCGGAAAGTTTTGCCGCCTGTTCGGCAACGGCTCCGCATCCCTGTCCGGCAACCAGAATGTCAACCTGTCCGCCAATTTCGAGCGCGGCGGTCAGCGCCTTGGCCGTGGCCGGGTCCAGCGTTTGATTGTCATGTTCTGCGATAAGAAGTGTGTCCATTACAATATCTTCGCCTCATTTTTCAACTTGTCCACTAGCTCCGGAATGCTTTCGACACGGCAACCCGCTTCGCGTCCCGCCGGCTCTGACGTGCTCAATATTTTCAACCGCGGAGAGACATCAACGCCATAGTCGCCCGGTGTCTTTTCCTCGATCGGTTTCTTCTTCGCCTTCATGATATTGGGCAATGAAGCGTAACGCGGCTCGTTGAGACGCAGATCGGTGGTTATGATGGCCGGCCGGTTGAGACTGACCGTCTGCAGGCCGCCGTCAATCTCTCGGGTCACGATCAGCTTGCTGCCGGCCAGTTCCACCTTTGAGGCGAAAGTGCCCTGCGGCCAGCCGAGCAGCGCCGCGAGCATTTGTCCTGTCTGGTTGCAGTCATCGTCGATCGCCTGCTTGCC
>DEIT01000091.1:3925-21877 GCA_002352635.1 Hyphomicrobiaceae bacterium UBA2767
GCCCGATGGACACGGCCACGACCTCCTTAGCCTGTCCCGCTTCCTTCAGGCGCAGCGCCTCCTCGACGGCGATTTCGTCGAATGGGTTCATGGACATCTTTACGTTGGCGAGATCGACACCCAATCCGTCCGCCTTGACGCGAATCTTGACATTAAAATCAACGACCCGCTTTACCGCTACCAAGATTTTCATGCGATTCCTTAAGTGAGAGCTCCGACTTTTCTGCGTCAAAGGCCGGGAGAGAATTCATCCGTTTCCCACCGTTTAACCCAAACAATGGACTCAGATTATCATGATTGCAACACGTTTTTGGAATGCATTCCAAAAATTGGACTAAGGGGTCTGATTATGATATCCATATAGGCTCGAAACTGGGGCAGTATGGCGAAAGCACGAAGAATTGCACGCCTATATCCACCTCGGACAAAAACTGAAAATCGATAGGGAGGAATAGAAATGGTGCGTAAATCTTGGAGTAAGGGTCTCTTGTCGGCTGTCGGCACTGGGGCTTTAGCATTATCGATCAGCCTTCCGGCCACTCCGTCGGAAGCAAAAACACTTCGGTTCACCACGCAATTGCCGGCAAAGAATTTCGCCACGAAAAACGCTATTGAGTTCGGCAAGTGCCTAGCTGGCAAAACAGACATCGACATGCAGGTTTTTCACTCAGCACAACTGTATCGGGACAAGGAAGTCCCTCAGGCGGTTGCCTCTGGCGCTATTGACATGGGAATGACGACGACCGCGCGCTTTGCCGGCACAATTCCTGCGATTGAAATCCTGTATGTTCCCTTTGCTATGGGCACAAGGAACCAGACAATCGCGGCCCTGGCCCCGGGCGCTGAACTGCGCAAGTTGCTTGATGGAGCAATCCTCAAAACAGGTGCGCGTCCGATTTACTGGATGGACTACGGCTCCGCCATCTTCATATCCAAGAAAAACAAGCCGATCCGCAAGCCGGCGGATGTCAAGGGTAAGAAAGTGCGCGTTTTCGGAAAGACACTTGGCGATTTCGTCACGGCTCTTGGTGGTGCACCGACACTAACCTCGGGATCCGAGCAGTTTCTGGCCTATCAACGTGGCACGGTGGACGCCGGCATGACCGGTATTGGATCGGTGAAGTCCAGAAAGCTCTATGAGGTAATGGATATCGTGACACGCTCTGAGCATGCGAAGATCGAATTCCTCATGCTGATCAATGAAAAGGTCTGGAAATCGCTCTCTGCCAAAGAACAACAAGCAATGACCGCTTGTGGTCTGACCTCAGAGCGCAATCTGCGAGCGTCCATCGCCGCCATCGAAGAGGCTGCTGCGAAGCTTACAATTGCTAAAGGCAAGGAAGTATTTACACCGAGCAAATCAGATTTTTCGGACTGGAAGAAGGCCGCGCAGCCGGTCGTGAAGGCCTATGCCAAGAATTCCGGGGAACTCGGTGCGAAAGTTCTGAAAGCCATTGGGCAATAACGCTTCAGTGCTAAATTCATTAATTTCAGTTGGGAGGGTCGCGCCAGTGACTCTCCCTACTCGATTTCATAATTCAGTTACAGGGCGGCGGTATACTGAATGCTTCGATTAATTGACAATATTTCCGAGCGATTGGGCCAGCTTTCTGCAATTCTTTTCTTCGTAATTGGTCTGATGATTTCCTATGAAGTTGTGGCGCGGTACGTGTTTTTCGCGCCAACGACCTGGGCGGAGGAGGGCGCACGGTTGCTCCAGTTATGGGCGACCTATCTTGCTATGGGCTATGTGCTCAAGAGCGGCGGATTGGTTCGGATAACGGTACTCACCGATATGCTTGGCGCGACCGGCCGCCGAATACTGGAAATAGTGGCGTTGTTGTGGATGCTGTTTTTCTGCGTCTACGCATTTTGGCTGGGTGTTGAAGTCGTGATTGAAAGCGTTGAGATCGGGCGCGCTACGGCGACGATGAACCAGGTGCCGAAATTCTGGACGGAATCCGCTATCCCTGCCGGTTTCTTTATCCTCATCATTCAGGTGCTGGCGCAAATATGGCGCCAGTTGCGAAATCAGTCTGAGAGTTCTGACTCTGACGTGTCAGAGTCCAACATTTAAGGAAAGTAAGAATTGACTATCATCATAATTCTGGGATTGCTCCTTTTCTTCCTGATTCTGGGAATACCCATCGCGTTCGTGATGGGAGGGCTGGGCCTTCTTCTCCTCATTCATGCTGATTTCAATCCGGTCATGATCCCGCAGGGACTGTATTCGAGCATCGACAACTTCATCCTGCTTGCGGTCCCGCTATTCCTTTTGATGTCAAATATCCTTCTCAGGGGAGGGGTCGGTAAAGACCTCTTCGCCGCCGCACAGAGCTGGGTTGGCCATTGGCCCGGTGGTCTGGGTGTTGCGACAATTGCGTCATGTGCGCTGTTCTCGGCGATCTGCGGCTCCTCGGTAGCGACGGCGGCAACAATTGGAACTGTCGCGATACCTGAAATGACCAAACGCGGTTATAAAAAGAGTTTCGTTCTTGGATTGCTGGGAGCCGGTGGAACTCTTGGAATATTGATCCCTCCGTCAATCATTCTAATCATCTACGGGGTCATTACCGAGGAATCTATTGTTCATTTATTCGCTGCTGGCGTTGGCCCCGGTATTTTTCTTGCTGTCATGTTCTCATTATATTCGATCATTTATGCACGATTTAGCGGTCAGTTCGAAGCTATGCCCCGGGCCTCTTGGCGGGATCGCTGGCAGCACACGGTCAGAGCGAGCCCGGTCCTTTTTCTCGCGGCCGTTATCGTGTTGGGAATTTATTTCGGCGTGTTTACGCCGACCGAGGCAGCCGGGATCGGGTTTGTGCTTTCACTGGCCATCACATTGCTCAGGAGGTCAATCACGTTTTCCGAGTTACGCCAGGCAGCGATAGAGGGGATGCGTACGACGGTGACGATTTTCCTGATAATCGCTGGCGCCAAGATATTTTCCAAGGCCATCACCCTTTACCAGATACCTCAGGAGGTTTCCGCCATGGTAGCGGATAATTTTACCGAGGCGGGCGGGTTTATTTTCGTCGTCTGTCTGCTCTTGCTGTTGGTAGGGTTCTTTATTGAATCCCTCAGCATGCTTCTCATCATGGTCCCGGTTCTTTTTCCCTCGCTTGCAGCCATGGGGATCGATCCGATCTGGTTTGGCATCGTCTTTGTCATCATGGTGGAATGTGCCTTGATTACCCCGCCCGTGGGGCTCAATCTTTTTGTCATGCAGGCTGTCGGCAATGCAACGCTATGGGAGGTTTCCGCTGGTATTTGGCCATTCATACTCATGATGCTGGCTACTGTCTTTGTGCTGTATTACTTCCCGCAATTGGCTTTGTACCTGCCATTTTCATTGTGACGCCGCGTTGTTGCGCTTTGGGTCTTCTTGCTTCCTTTGCGCGACGGCAAGTCTTGCTGTGTCAGTCAGCGATAGCCTGGTTCAAGCTGCGGACGCGGACATCAATGACGAGAACCGGCCCGCCGGTGATGCGAATTCGCCAGCTGAATCCCGAGCTCAGTGTGTAATTGAATGAGTGCGGTTCAATGATGACCGAACAGGCGCCTGACACTGGAAAGCACTGGCAGGGCAACATCCGTTTCGTTCTCATCTCCGCGACGTTCATCAATACGGTTGTCGCCACAGCCGGCTATTTGATTCCGGCGCTCGCAACGGCAACCAGGGAGACATTGGGCGTTGACGCCGCATTCTTTGGTTTCCAAGTTACACTCGCCTTCGGTTCCGGGGGGGTGTCGGCTATGATTGGCGGCGGAATTGTCGGCAGATTTGGACCATGCAGGGTTTCGCAATTTGCCTTGGCGCTGATCGCCATCGGCTGTGCCCTCTATGCAGTTCCCCAATCATCAATTCTCACCGCAGGATCGATTGTCATTGGGCTCGGCTATGGATTGGCAAACCCAGCGGCATCGGTGCTACTAACCCGTTTTGGCCATCCTGCCCGCCTCAATTTTCTATTTTCATTCAGGCAAGCAAGTACGGCGCTGGGTGCGGTTTGCGCGGGTATGCTTGGCCCAGCGATAGCTATCGTCTGGGGATGGCAGTGGGCCTTTTACTCGGTCGCCATTCTCTCACTCGGCGTTGCTTTGTCGATAAACGGCCTGCGGGGGAGTTGGGACGATGGGGCGGATTTGCGAACGCCGCTTTCAACACCATGGGAGGGCTTTCGGATCGTCATCCGAAACAAGAGTCTGCTTTGGTTGTGCATCGCCGGAATAGGCTTCAGCGCCGTGCAGATGGGATTGTTCGCGTTTCTGGTCCTGTTCCTCGTAGAAGACGTGGGTTTTACGCTGGCGGCAGGTGGTATGGTCCTGTCATTGATCAATTTTCTGGGCGCCGGCAGCCGTATTTTATGGGGCTGGCGTGCGGACCGGACAGGTAATTCACTTCTGGTTGTCGCCATTATGGGTGTTGCAACCGCGATCATTGCAGCCCTTGCCGCCTTCGCGACCCCGGATTGGCCTCAGTGGCTGGTATTCGGCATATTCAGCGCGTTTGGGCTTGCCGCATTTGGCTGGTCAGGAATTGTCATGGCGAATGTAGCAATGAGAGCGGAACCGGACAAGATTGCTGAAACAGTCGGTGCCGGGCTGGGCTTCCTGTTCTCCGGGGCCTGGATTGGGCCAAGCATCGGCTCCTTGATTTTGCATGTAACAGGAAGCTATAGGTATGTGTTTCTGTTCCTCTCTGGTGCTGCCTTAGTAGCGACCGTGCTGGCCGTAAAGGCATCTCGTTATAAATAGTGAACTCTAAGCCCCGTTCTGGCATTGGCGAAATTTGGTAGTAAGATATGTCAATACGATCCGTCGTGAGAGCTTTTTCGGTGTTCGACTGTTTCGATTCCAATTCGATGCAGCTGACACTTCATGAAATCAGCCAAAAGCTTGAGTTGCCCAAGTCGACGACGTTCAGGCTTGTCAATACTCTTGTGGAGCTCGGTTACCTCTTTCAGCTCAGCGATCAACGTTATTGCATTTCGTTCAAACTGTTGCGCCTCTCCAGCCTTGTTCCATCAGTCCTGGATATCCGTGAAGTCGCTGGACCGGTAATACGCGAGCTTAGAGATCAGACCAGAGAAACTATTTCGATTAGCATCCTCAACGGTATTGAACGCATCGTTCTGGATGTCATTGAGAGCAGATCGACGCTGAAATCCATCAGCAGTATCGGCGAGACGGTCGGACTTCAGACGGGCTCTGTCGGCCGGGTTTTTCTGGCTTTTAATCCAACGCTCCCTCTAGACGAGATATTCGGTGAAGAGGGGCCACCGCCGACACTGGAAGAGGAGTTGGAGCAGATTCGGTCCCAGGGATATGCTTGTTCGACCGGTGATCGTGTGCCGGGCTCAGCCGGTATCGCAGCCCCGATATTGGATAAGCACAACGCCTGGACTCATTGCATATCCATTGCCGGTCCGGAAGGTCGAGTTGTCGAGAGCCAGGAAGAGTTCTCAAAATTGCTAGTTGCTAGTGCAAAACGGATTTCCGATCGGTTTGGGGCTTGATGAGGCCCATTGGACGTCACCCCGCCAACAGCTCAAATTTTCCAAATATTTTCTCACAACCAGACCACCACGGTCCGGACCACTAGTTTCGTACGCGCTCAGGTTGCCGCCAATCGGTGCCTGCGCGCTGTCAGCCACTGTTTTTGGAATGCATTCCAAAAACGGTGGACTTTGCAAAGCGCTGTGGGTAAATTCTTGGAATTCTTACTTCCATGCCGCTAACCCCAAGGTCAGGAAATGCACAATCATTCCAGCGCTACGTCCCTTGAAGGCATCCGGGTTGTCGAGTTGGGGGGTAGCGTTGCGGTCCCATACGGAACCTGGATACTTGCACGGCTTGGTGCGTCGATAGTTAAGGTGGAGCGGCCTGAAACCGGGGACGATGCGCGCGCCTGGTCGAGTACGCGCTACAATGGATTCAGTACGCTTTTCACGGCACTCAATTCAGGCAAAAAATCGGTGGTTGTCGATCTGAAAGATTCCCGGCAACGCGATATATTGCGCAACTACATCATTCAGAAGGCTGATGTCGTCGTTCAAAACCTGCGCCCCGGCGTGGTGGAGTCGTTCGGGCTGGATGCGGACCAGTTACTGTCGGAAAAACCGGAATTGATCTACTGCAATGTCAGCGCATTCGGCGTTCAGGGCCCCCTGGCGGGCAAACCTGGTTACGATCCGCTGATGCAGGCATTTACCGGCCTCATGAGCGTTACAGGTGAACCGGATGCTCCCCCGGTTCGCGTGGGCACCTCAATCGTCGATATGGGTACGGGCATGTGGTGTGCAATCGGCATTCTCAGCGCATTGCGAAACCGGGCGCGAGCGGGCAGGGGCGAGCGTATCGATACATCGCTTTTCGAAACAGGGCTTGGTTGGATGACTTATCATGCAAGTTCATTTTTCGGCGCTGGCAAGATCGTCGGGAAGAACGGCTCGGGGACTGCCAGCATCGCGCCTTACCAAGCCTATCGCTGTAAGGATGGTTATCTTGTTATTGCAGCGGGAAACAATCAGCTTTTCGCCAAGCTGGGGCAAGCTCTTGGCCAAGGCGATTGGAGTGGCGATGAGCGCTTCTCGTCCAATGAACAACGACTGAAAAACTCGAAAGCTCTGAATGAATTAATCGAAGCGGTTACTATGACGGCTCCAAGATCGGAGTGGCAGAAGCGTCTCGACGAAGTCTCGATCCCGAATGCCTTGATTCAGAATGTGGAAGAGGCGGTTTCCCATCCTCAGACGAAAGCCACTGAAATCGTTCAGCAAACGGACGATGGCCATTTCCAGCTCATGGGCTTGCCGATTCTGTTTGATGGGAAGCGCCCGCCTCAATCCGAGGGGCCACCCGAACTCGGCGAACATGACAATGAATTGCTTACTTCGGCGGAAGTCGTCGAGCTGACAAGCGGGGGACAGGTTAAGTGATGAAAGAGTCCTATGAGACCTTGAAACTTGAGCGGATCGACGATCACCTGCTTGTAGTGACATTCAACCGCCCCGAAGCCGGCAACTCCACGAATTCACAAATGGGGAGAGACCTGCTTGATTTATGGACGGGGCTTTACATCGATCAACAGAATATTCGCTGTATTGTGCTGACCGGAGCAGGAGATAAAATCTTCAATGCCGGTGGCGATCTGAAAGAGCGTAACAATATGACGGATGAGCAGTGGCAGCAGCAGCATGCCCTGTTCGAAAAAGCTCGTATCGCGATGCTTGATTGTCCTATCCCGATCATTGCAGCCGTCAATGGCGCCGCTTATGGCGGCGGTTTAGAAACCGTTGTCACATGTGATTTCGCCTATGCGGCAAAACGCGCCCGGTTTGCACTGACAGAAATCAAGCTCGGCATTATGCCGGGGGGAATGGGCACACAGAACCTGCCGCGCGCGGTCGGTGTGCGCCGCGCCAAGGAAATTATTCTGACCGGAAAGCCTTTCGCTGCGGAGAAGGCCTATGAGTGGGGTGTCGTTAACGAAGTCTGCGACGACGACAAGCTGATGGAGGAGGTGCTCGAAACGGCTCGCGAGATTTGCGCCAATGCGCCGCTTGCAATCTATCAGGCCAAGAAGTCAATGAATGTTGCCACGCAAGTTGACTTAAAGAACGGCTATGCATTCGAAATCGAGGCATACAACCGGCTTGTGCCCACAGAAGACCGGCTAGAGGGCGTGCGGGCATTCAACGAAAAACGCAGCCCGGAATTCAAAGGCAGATAGAGGGTAATATGGCGCAACGGGACATCGATGTTGAGTGCCGTGAGGCTGGGCTTCGCGATGGTATTCAGATCGTCAAAACTTTTTTCCCGACCGAGGAAAAAATTCGATGGATTCGTGATGAGGCGGCCGCGGGTATGCCGAATATACAGGTCTGCTCCTTTGTTCCGCCAAAGCTGCTGCCGCAATTCTCTGACGCGGCCGAGGTGGCCGCGGCCTCACTGAAGATCGAGGAATTGTGGGTGTCAGCTCTGGTTCCCAATCTGAGGGGCGCAGAGGACGCATTACGGGTCGGGGTCCATGAGATCGATTTCATGAACTCGGTCTCCGAGAGCCATAGCATGTCAAATGGCCGGCGCAGCACGGCTGAGTCTTTGGCGGAATTCAAGCGTGTCGTGGCACTGCGCGACAGCCTGCCGAAAGACCGGAGGTTCAAGCTTGCCAGCGGATTTGCGACATCATTCGGGTGTTCGATCGAGGGCAATGTGCCCCACAAGGCGGTCATGGCGGCAATCGAGAAATTTGTTGCGGCGGGCACGCAGGAGGTTGTGATTGCCGATACGGTTGGCTACGGCAACCCGCGTGATGTCAAAGAACTTTTCACGCAGGTGATAAAGGCGTTCGGCGACGATGTGCTGGTGGCCGCGCATTTTCACGATACCCGCGGACTCGGCCTTGCGAATGTTTATGCCGCGCTGGAAGCTGGGTGCCGCCGCTTTGACGCATCGCTGGCTGGTCTGGGCGGGTGCCCTTATGCGCCGAACGCCACGGGCAACATCGTCATGGAAGATCTCGTATTCCTGTTGGAAGGCGCGGGGCTTTGTACCGGAATCAACCTCGATAAACTGGTCCAGGTGCGTGACATAATTTCAAAAAACCTTCCCGACGAACCACTTCATGGGACTTTTGCAAAAGCAGGGTACACAAAAGGGTTCCGTCCAGCCTCGACCATATCAATGGCAGCGGAGTAGATCGTGAGCGAACAAGCAGTGGAATTTGCATTGGGTGACGACTATCCGGAACTGCGGGCGGCGGTTGCGAAAGTTTGTGAGAATTACCCCTCGTCCTATTGGGAGAATCTTGAAAACCAGCCGCCATCGGGCAGTTATCCAACTGAATTCGTCAATGACCTGACGGAAAGAGGATATCTGGCCGCGCTCATTCCCGAAGAGTATGGCGGAATGGGACTTCCCGTCCGAGGCGGTGCTGTCATCTTGGAAACAATCCAGTCAACTGGCTGCAATGCCGGCGCCTGCCACGCCCAGATGTACACCATGGGCACTGTTCTGCGTCACGGCAGCAAGGCGCAGAAGGAGACATACCTGCCCAGGATCGCCAAGGGCGAGCTTCGTCTGCAAGCATTCGGCGTGACCGAGCCGACAACCGGTTCGGATACCACTCAGCTCAAGACACAGGCCAAGAAGAGCGGCGAGGGCTATGTCATCAATGGTCAGAAAGTTTGGATAAGCCGCGCGGCACATTCGGATTTGATGCTTCTCTTGGCGCGCACCACACCAGCTGATCAGGTGCAGAAACGCTCCCAGGGTGTATCCGTCTTTCTGATGGACATGCACGAAGCCAAGAAAAACGGCATGGAAATTCGGCCGATCGACGCGATGATAAACCACAACACGACGGAGATTTTTTTCGATGACGTCTGGATCCCCGCCTCCAGCCTAATTGGTGAGGAAGGCAAAGGGTTCCGCTATATCCTGGACGGCATGAATGCCGAACGTTGCCTTGTTTCAGCCGAGTCGATTGGCAATGGGCGCTATTTCCTGCGCAAGGCTCTCGAACACATCAATTCGAGCGCCGCATTTGGACAGCCGATGTCGCAGAACCAGGCCGTCCAGTTTCCGATCGTACAGGCCTACGCACAACTTGAAGCAGCGGACCTGATGGTGCGCAAGGTAGCCGCGATGTTCGATGCCGGCGTCAAGTGCGGGGCGGAGGCGAATATGAGCAAAATACTGACCGGAGAATCCGTTTGGGCCTGCGCCGAGGCCTGTCTCACTGTCTGGGGCGCGGCCGGCATCGCCCGCGCGCCGGGGATTGAACGGAAATGGCGGGAATCCCGGACGGCCCGTAATTCACCGGTGTCGCCAAATATGATTCTTAACTTCATAGGACAGCATGTCCTGGGAATGCCGCGATCTTACTAGGCTCATACCCAACATATTCAAGGGACTGATTAACGGTGACTGATACACTTCCAAATCTGCGGATCGACGATGACGAATATGATGAGTTTCGCGAACCGCTCGAATCCATGTGTGAGAACTTCCCCGGTTCTTACTGGCGCGATCTTGAAGACCGTCCGTTAGACGACCGTTATCCGCAAGAGTTTGTGGATGCGTTGATGGAATCCGGCTTTCTGTCAGCTTTGATTCCCGAAGAATATGGTGGCGCCGGCCTGCCAATCCGGACAGCCTCGGTGATCCTCGAGACGATCCACTCAACCGGTTGCAACGCCAGCGCGGCGATGGGGCAGATGTATCTGCCGGACATTCTGGTCAGATATGGGAGCGAGGAACAGAAGCAGAAATACCTGCCAGAAATTGCGACAGGAAAGCTGCGTTTCCTGTCCTATGCGATCAGCGAACCTGGGACCAGTTCGGACATCGCCGACATGGCGACGGCAGCCGAAAAGCGGGACGACAGCTATGTGGTGAAGGGGGCGAAGCACTGGGTCATCTGCGCAAAGCAAACTGATCTTTTGCTGCTGCTGGCCCGTACATCTTCTGCCGGGGAGGGCGGCAACCCTCATGACGGGATATCCGCCTTTCTGGTCGATATGAGAACCGCCCTGGGCAATGGCGTAAAAGCAGAACTATTTGACGCCATGACAAGCGGCAATGCGGCGCATCTGGAGTTTGAGGGTCTCGAGTTGCCGCTGGATTCGCTCATCGGTGCGGAAGGCAAGGGTTACGGCTATTACTCCGATCTGGTGATCTGCGAGAGCATCCTTTTGGCGTCATGTCTGATGGGCGATTCGGACTATTTCTCCGAGCGTGCAGTCAACTATGCAAATGAACGTGTCGTTTTTGGCCGTTCGATCAGCCATTATCAGGGCATCCAGTTCCCGATCTCAAAAGCCTATATTGAAGTTGAGTCGGCCCGCCTGGTGGGCATAAAGGCAGCAGCGCTTTATGATGCAGGACAACGATCCGGAGTCCAGGCCAGCCTGGCGAACCACCTTGCGGCGGATGCCGCGTGGGCTATGGCGGATGCCTGTTTCACAACCCATGGTGGCTTTGCGTTCGCGCGCGAATACGACATTGAACGCAAATGGAAAGACGTCAGGGTCATGCGCATGAATCCCCGTTCGACGAGCACTCTGCTCGCTCATATCTGGGAGAACGAATTTGGCGGTACGCAGTTACGCTGAACATTGTGAATAGGAAAAGTTCCACGCCCGCTTAACGTCAATACGAGGAACAGTGTCTTGAGTTACAAATTGATAAAGACGGAAAAATCTGGTCACGCATTCATCATCACGTTTAATCGCCCCGATAAACGAAACGCGATCAGTACCGAAGTCATGGATGAATTGATCGCCGCCGCCGCTGAGGCCGAAGCGGACAAGGAGATGCGCGGCATCATCGTGACGGGCGGCAAGGAGTATTTTTCAGCCGGTGCTGATTTGAATGACGCGCAAGCGTTGAACTCTCCAGCCGAAACGCTGGCCTATCTGCGAAAGTGGCACCGCGTGTGCCGCGCGTTTGAAGAAAACAATCTCCCGACCATAGCCGCAATCGAAGGGTTTTGCATGACCGGCGGATACGAGTTCGTCCTGGCGCTTGATATTCGTGTTGCCGCGCATGGATCGAGCTTTGCAATCACCAGCGCCCGCATTGGCACTGTCGCCGGGGCAGGAGGAACGCAACGGCTGCCGCGGATCGTTGGCCCGGCCAAGGCGCTGGAGATCATGTTCGACGCCGACCCCATGGATGCCGAAGAGGCATATCGCATTGGCCTGGTCAACAAGCTTGTTCGGAAAGGAGGCGCACTCGACGCGGCCAAGAAGATGGTTGAGCATTATGCAACCAGAGCCCCTTTAAGTCTCGCCTTCATCAAACATACGGTCCACACTGGTATGCAGATGGACCTCACATCATCGCTCGATTATGAATCCTTTATTGTCTCCTCGATCTACGAGACGAAGGACAGGCGTGAAGGTATTGGCGCGTTCTTCGAAAAGCGTCCGGCAAAATTCACGGGCGAGTAGCGCCCCTCTGTTTCTATGCAGGGAAGTTAGCAAGCACCACGCCATCCTCGAGCGGCTCTAGAGCCGCTTGAGCTATGGCTCCTGTACCCATGAGATTATTTCGATTTGGATTTCTTCAGGACACCCCGGAAATCGGGATCGCGCTTCTCACGGAAGGCGCTGCCGCCTTCTTTCGCTTCGTCGGTCTGATAATAAAGCCCCACAGCCTGAAAGCCCAGATTGGCGATGCCGCGAATACTCTCCGTGTCGGCATTGAATGTGCGCTTGGCGATGGCAATCGCGGTTGGGCTGCGGGCGACGATTTCCGCGCACCACGCATCAACCTCCACATCGAGATCTTCTTCCGGAACAACCTTGTTAACAAGACCCATTTCCAAGGCTTCCTGCGCCGAGTAGCGACGGCACAGGTACCACATTTCGCGCGCCTTCTTCTCACCAACCACGCGCGCCAGATAAGCCGTTCCAAACCCAGGATCGACAGATCCAACTTTCGGGCCGACCTGGCCGAAGATTGATCTGTCAGATGCTATCGTCATATCGCAAATGGTCGCCATGACATTGCCACCGCCGATTGCGTAGCCGTTCACCTTGGCGATAACCGGCTTCGGTACGTCGCGGATAAGGGTATGAATCTCCTCGACTGGCACGCCCAGTGTGCCACGGGTGGAGCGGTCTGATTTCTTGTCCGCGCTGTCGCCGCCAACGCCAAAGGCCTTGCCGCCCGCGCCGGTCAGGACAATGACCGCGATGTCCTCATCCCATCCGGCGCGCATGAGCGCCTCGATCATTTCAAAATATGTGTTCACCCGGAATGCGTTCATGCGATCAGGTCGATTGATCGTGATTGTAGCGACCTGGTTCTTCACTTCGTAAATCAGGTCTTCATATTCAGCCTTGACCATTGTCATCCTTTCTGTCCGGATTGAATCCTTGCCTGTGATGGCAGGCATGTCAGCGTGGAACTGCGCTATGGCCAGTGTATCTGGCGCTGCGCGACCATATTCACTTCGGAGTTACTGATATCAAAATCGGCAACATTCCACAATGTGAAACGCGTATCATTCTTTGACAATTTCAGAGAAATGATCAAAATCAGGAACCGGCACTATTGAAATTCTGGAGGACCGTGCTGTGAGTGACTTCACGCTTGAGAGCAACAGTTTCAAGGATGGCGACTATCTGGCCGCCGACCATATTCTCTCCGAGAATTTTGGCTTCGGTTGTGCGGGCGCAAACAAGTCGCCGCACCTCGCCTGGTCAGGTCAACCCGATGGGACCGAGAGTTTCGCGCTAACGATGTTCGATCCCGACGCGCCGACGGGCAGCGGGTTCTGGCACTGGGTCGTCATCAACATTCCCTGCAGCACACGCGAACTGGTGCTGGATGCGGGCATCTCCGGCGGCGCCAATCTGCCGGCCGGCGCAATGCAGACGCGAACAGACTTTGGTGCGCCGGGCTATGGTGGGCCGTGTCCACCAGAGGGGGATCATCCGCATCGCTATCTTTTCACGGTCCACGCCGTCTCCATGGCGGAACTTCCTGTCGGCGAGGATACATCCGCCGCCATCATTGGCTTCCAATTGCATATGAATGCAATTTCAAAGGCTTCCCTGATGGGTCTGTGTAAACGCTGAATTCAATATGAGATCAGGTGCTGTCCCTGTGAACATCTCGAGCTCCTGAGTTCATACTGGCCGGCTAAATACTTTCAGCCGATCAAGGACGCTCGCATCAACCTTTTCAGGCCGGCCTATGAGGCTGTCGATGAGCGGCTGCGTAGTCGACAGCTTCAACGGTGATCCGAGCAATGGCCAGCTCAGACCGCTTTCATCCTGTTTTGAGAGCATAAGCGAGCGTGCCTTAGTTTGCGGATGATCCATCATTTCAGCAATCGTCCTCACCGGAGCACATTTCACGGTCCGGGCGGTCAGCTCTTCCAGCACGTCAGAGCGGGTTAGTTGGCTCCACCGGGCATCATCAGCCAGGGCCTTCATTTGATCCATGGAGCCGCAGGCAAGCACGTAACCATCCGCGCATTCCAGCATCTGGCTTTCCTGGTCGCTACCGTCTTTGGTTTCCCATAGCGTCGCCGTCATCCACACGGAGACATCCTGCATGGATATGTCCAAGAAATCCCCCTTGCCCGTGCGCTGCCGATTGCGCAGCGCCGCCAGGACGAACAGGAGACCGATTTCGCCGCCCATGAAGTCACATGCCGAAACACCTGCCTTGAGTGGCATTCCCTCAAAGGCGTTCGCATCCATCATACCGGTCATGGCTTGCAACACGGTGTCGAATGCCGGTCTTTGTCCGTAAGCGGAGTCGGCTCCGAACCCGGAAATCGCACAATAGATCAGCCTGGAATTAATCTGCGCCAGCCGCTTCCAGTCGAACCCGCGCCGCGCCAGGGAACCGGGCTTGAGATTCTCAACCAGAACGTCGGCGGATTCCACGAGTTGGGCGAAAATTTGCTGGCCCTTTTCACTTTGCAGATCAATCGCCAGACTGGTTTTTCCGGCGTTGCTCATCGTAAAAAACAAGCTCTCATCACCGATATGAGGCGGCCATTTCCGTGCCGCGTCACCCTCTTTTGGCTCGATCTTCAGGACTTCGGCTCCAAGCGTGGCCAAATGCCTGCATGACAGGGGTGCGGTTGTGTATTGACCTATCTCCAAAACGCGAATGCCTTGCAAAGGCAGCGCCGGGCCATCGGCTTCTGGGCAAGGACACCGATTGTCATGCTTTGCCTGAATGAATGATTCCGCAAACTCCCGCGCGTCTCCGGGTTCGGGAATGCGGTCTGGTATTCGGCCACGACACGTATCGGTTCTTAACAGCGCTCCGGGAATGCGAACCCGCTTACCCGACAGTGGATCATCAAGATATTGAATCGACGAGCGGTGCTCCAGATTGGGATCTTGAGCGGTGTCCTCGATTTTCAGGATCGGTCCGCAGGCGATATCCGATGCCATAAGTCTCTCAATGCAGTGGGCGACATCGTGTCGGCCAACCCACTCTTGCACGATCTGGTCGACCTCATCCTTGTGCGCCAAACGGGCATTCAGCGTGGCATATTTCGGGTCTCCCGCCCATTGAGGCGTTCCCATGACATCACAAATTCTCTGCCAGGGTGGATCGGAAGCCGAGCAGATGAGAATCCAGCCGTCACGGGCCATGTAAGCATTCCACGGTGTGCCCATTGTGTGCTGGTTACCCACACGCGCAGGCGCGCCGCCGCCGAAATGCTCCGGCAGGAACGTGGCCAGAGAATTGACTGCGCAATCATAAAGCGCCATGTCAATTGTCTGGATCTCGCCTGTCCGATCACGCGCGGTCAGCGCCGCGATGATGGCCGCTGCGCCGTAAACTCCTGTTGAGTATTCCATTACCGGCACCCGCAGAACAACCGGGGGACCGTCTGCCAGGCCCGTCGTGTGTGCAATCCCCGAAACGGCCTGGACCATCACGTCACTGAAAGGTTCATCGGCAAGCGGGCCTTCCTTGCCAAAAGCGGTGAAGTCGCAAACGATTGCCGTCTTGCGCCATGCCGCGACGAGAGTGTCCCCGTAGGCGGAATCCACATCGCTCGACAACAATATGACGTCAGCGCTCTGCACGAGGCGGAGAAGCATCTCATCGCGGCGATCATCGGCCGGGTTGAAAACGATGCTGTGTTTTCCCGCCGCAAACAGATTCCGGTTTGCCCATTTGCCCGAAGCGGTGGATGCCCCGGCGGGGGGTTCAACAAAAAAAACATCCGCCCCGATTTCGGCAAGCAGTGAACCGCACACCCCGGCGGATAGCCTGCCGCCGATTTCCACGACAGTGATGCCGCTGAGATACTCTGCAGGTCGCTTTCCACTCATTATCAATTGTTTCCCGTCTAAGCCTGTGGACTGCCCAATAGCGCCATATTGTCCCGCCCAGCGGCAGCCACCGTGCAATCATTGGTGGCGGGTGTCCCCGTAAGCAAGAAAGGCGCGGCAATTATGCAGGTTCCGCTCTCGTCATTGTGCTCGTAGCGCAACAGGTTACGTTGCTTTATGATCGGTAGGTTGAAAACCTCATCCAGCTCGTACATCTTAGTGGCGCGCACACCTGCGGCGGTGAGCCTTTCGACGAGCTTGCCGCTGGAGATTATTGCAGCCTGTGTGCGGGTGACGTGGCTCTCCAAATCTCGAGAATCGCACAAAGCGACAATCCAGCCGTCCTTTGTCTGTAGCATCGTACTGGGCGGGAGAATGCCGCGGCCTTCCGGCCGGCCAAATGCGATCATCCAGGCGACCGTCTCAAGCATGGAAATATCCAGGCATTGCCCGTGCCCCGTCCTGTCTGCATGGCGCAGGGCGGCTAGAATTTCCGCCGGTGCAAGGTGCGCGGCGGCGAGGTCGGCTACTGAAAATCCGGCTTTGGTCGGACCGTTATCAGAAGCGATGAGTGACAGTAGTCCGGCCTCGGCCTGAATGACCGTGTCCAGGGAGGGCCGCTTTGCACCTGAGTGCCCGTAGCCGGATATACCGCAATAGATGATCCGGGGGTTGACCGTGAAGATATCACTGGCGCCCAGTCCCAGCCGCTCCATGGCCCCAGCCCGTAAATTGTGAAGCAGCACGTCCGACGACTTCACGAGTTCGAGAAATGCGTCCTTTCCTTGGCGAGAGCGCAGATCAAGGACCACCGACTGCTTTCCCGCATTGTAGTTGGCGAAGTAACGGCTCACGCCATGGGCCTGGGGAAGCCAGGCGCGTGAATTCTCCCCGCCCGGAGCCTCCACCTTGATGACCTGCGCGCCAAGATTGGCGAGTATGCGTCCTGCCAGCGGGCCCGCGGTATAAGGTCCGACCTCAAGAACGCGCACACCCTTGCACGGTGGATCGGCCAGTTTATCGTGAGTGACAGACGCCGGTATGACTGCTGCGGAAGTTAAAGCTTCACTTCGCCGGCATGGTTGGGGCATATCCGTTTGTTTCACAGACCCGGAGCCGGTGACGGAACCGATCGAAATGCCCCGCTCCTGCAAACTGGCCAGCGTCTCTTGGGTGGTTTTGGTCCGGGTCCATTTCGAAACCAGATCATCAACCTCTTGAACGTTGGCAATGCGCGACCCGGATGTGGCGAAACGAGGGTCCTCGCTTAAGGCCTGCTCGCCCATCACGTCCAGCATATCCAGCCATTGCTGATCGTTTGTCGTGCAGATAATGACCCAGCCATCCGATGTCTGGTAGGCGTTCCACGGTGCAACCAGCGGATGTCGGCATCCGCAGCGGAAACCGCGGGACTGGCCTTCCAGAATCTTGCCAAGAAAAACCCCGGTCAGGGCAAAGGAGGAATCGAAAACCGCCATATCCAGCAATTGCCCGCCTTTGGCCATCTCCTTTGCGCGCAATGCCGCCACTATGGCTGTCGTTGCGTTAAAGCCGGTGAATGTCTCCAATACGGGAAGATCAACCACCGCCGGCTTTTCATTTGTGTCGCCTGTGGTCGCGAGCAAGCCGCTGAGCGCCTGCATTTCGATCTCATCCGGGTTGGAAAGAGGAACATCATCGGCATCGAGCCCAAAAGGCGATAGGGCGCAAACAACCTGCCGGTTCGTATCCAGGCCCCGCATGACATGCTCAAGGTCCGGTATTTTGCCGTCTTCAATCGGTGGAGTGACGATGACAACATCGGCCTGCGCTACCAGCTCCTTCCATTTTTCCTGGAAACCCGAGGAGCCTCTATCCAGATCGACCCGGGTTTCGCCGGCCGATATGATCGGATGAGCCTGCCAGGCGGCAGCTTCGCCGGGCAGAGGATCACCTTCCACGAAGACGCGGCACAAATCTGCGCCCTGGTCGCATAACAGATGCGCGCAAACGCTTCCCGCCAGGCAGCCGACGCGTTCGACTACTTTTACGGAATTGAGCGATCTGGGTTGCGTCAAGGGTGTCTCCCCCAAGCCCTAACGGAACGCGTCGATGCCGGTTAATTCGCGCCCCTGGATAAGGG
>DEIT01000111.1:0-3556 GCA_002352635.1 Hyphomicrobiaceae bacterium UBA2767
GTTTGGTGTGTGCCGGTAGAGCTCTTCATAGTCGATTGCCATGCGGGCACGATATCGCGTGGCGGATACGTAGGCTAAGTCATTCCTCTTATGAAAGAGTGCACTTGTCCTGTTGCTTCCGGTATGGGCGGTTGCAGTCCCAATCGTTTCCGGAATAGTCGAAATGAGCATTCTCCGGCAGCTTTATGGCGACGCATGCGTCAGCAGTTGCTTGATACCCGCGCTCACACTTCCATCCGGCTCCATAGGTATCGTCCACGAAATATCCGTTTGCCGGCACCTTGACGGCAACACAAGCCTCACCTGCCTCCCGATACCCGCGATCGCATTTCCATCCTGGTCCGTAAGTAGAGTCCACGAGATATCCGTTTGCCGGCACCTTGATGGCGACACAAGCCTCACGGGCCTCCCGATACCCCCGATCGCAGGTCCAGCCAGTTCCGTATGAAGTGGCTGACAGATATGCATTCGCAGGCACTTTTACGGCGACGCAGGTCTCGTTGACCTTCCGATGAGCTCTGTCGCAATTCCATCCATCTCCCGAAGAATTGAGATGGGAATTCTGCGGCATGTTAATGCCGGTGCATGTTCCATCGATGTCCCTGTAGCCGTGTTTGCAATCCCAGCCGCGTCCATAGGACGAATCGGTGGCATATGCGTTTGCAGGCACGGTGATGGCGGCACAAGCGCCCTCGGCTTCGCGAAAGCCCCGATTGCACTCCCAGCCCTCTCCATAGCTTCTTGCGGTGGCATTTTTGGGCATCTTGCCGGAGGCACCCTGAGCCAGGGCAATTCCGGGGACTGCCGCCAGAGCGCCCAAAAGAAAAAAGGAGCGAAGGGAAACATCACACGCTCGTTGCAGGTTTCTCATATGTCTCTTCCTTCATGTGCGCTGGCGTTGAACTCGCAAATCACGTGCCGCGCCTGAGTTTGTCGAGGAACGCCTGGTGCTGAGGAAAAATCTCGCAGGACCGGCCCGTATTATTGCGGAAAACGATCACAGCTCATGTATACATAGATAAACCAAAAACACCACAAATAGCGGCTCTATATTTTCTGACAAATAACTGTTTTAAGCAAAATAGTTTGCAATTATGTATTGATTTTATTCATCTATATTTTCTTCAATAAATTATTTTTATTTACAGTACCGCCGAAGAATTCGCCGACTTCTGTAATCCGATGCCAGGCCCGCAATCATGCGCGGACCTGATGATGTTGCTGTCAATCCTGTCGGAACTCGGTTTGTAATGACTTCACTATGACGTCCACGATTTCTTCGACCATCAGTTCACCCCGTTTCTCTGTGGCGTGTTTGCCCGAAGAGAGGTTTCCCGATTTCGGAACCCAGTCGGGATTGACCGGAAACACGTCGTAGGGTGGAAACTTCGGAAGGTCCTCGTCCGGGACCTTGCTCAAATCCACAAGATCCGGGTGGGCATAGATCATGATCGCCGTCTCGAAGATTCCCCCGTGCTCGAAATCGCGGCCGGGAAATACCAATCCCTCATAGGCCTTTTCGCGTGTTTCCTGTGAAAGAGCCTCGGCGTATTGCATCTTGAATATCTTGACGTCGTCTATGTTCAGATACTGCAATTCACGCGTCGCCTGGAAGCACGACTCGTCCAGAAGGAACCTGTTCTCGAAATGCGCATCGATCACGGCAATCTTTCGTGCGCCGTGCCGCGCCAGTTCCTTCAAAACGTCTTTCACCAGGACAATGAATGTCTGTGAATCCAGACTGGTGGTTCCGCATTGGTGTGGACCGCCGCCCGTACGGATTTGCGATCTGGATCCATAGGTGATCGGAGAAGCCACAATTCCGCCAACCGCCTCGGCTGCACGGCGTGCCATGTAAGTGGCGATGAGCCAATCCGTGCCCAGAGGCAGGTGATAACCGTGCTGCTCAATTGCGCCAACGGGAACGAGAACGATCGCGTCTTCATCAGCAAGGCGACGCCGGTAATCATCCCAGCTCAATTCCGACATCATCACTGATCGGGACACAGATCGCGCCTCATCAAGTGCGGCATTCGCTGTTTGCCGCTTTAACATGCTTTGTTTTTGAACCCGGTAGCGCGCCTGCGCGGGATAAAAGTTACCTTTGTTCCGTGCAGGCGTCTATTTTGAAAAGATGATTTATGGGAATGCGCTCATTCCCAAAGAAACGAACTATCGGAGTGTGCAGCGCTGCATTCGCCAGCCGATAGATGCCTGAGGTAGGGGAAAATGAGTTCCGAACGCTACGCCGCAAACATGCCAAGTGTCGGCATCACATCCTTTATGAAACTGCCAATTCATGAAGAATTCGAGACACTGGACGCCGACGCCGGGTTTCTCGGAATTCCCTACGACGTGGGCAACAGCTGGCGCCCCGGAACCCGATTTGGTCCACGCGACATTCGCACCAACTCCGTACGGTATTCCACATGGGGTGGCGCAAATCAGAGTGGGTATTGGGATATCAATCAGCAAAAAGGCTTCCTCGACGGTGTCAGGATGGTCGACTGCGGTGACGTCGATATCGCCTATTATGATATCGAGCGGAACATGCGAAAGATCACCGAGTCCGTGGCCGCCATGTTGGACAGGAACGTGTTTCCGGTGATTGTTGGCGGCGACCATTCCATCACTTACCCCTGCATCCGTGCCTTCGAATCTGCTGGTCCGCTTGATATCGTCCAGATCGATGCGCATCTGGACTGGGTCGACACGGTGGAAGGCATCGGACATGCCAACGGCAGCCCGATGCGCCGCGCCATGGAGCATGATTTTACACGGAACATGGCACAGATTGGTATTCGCGATGTCCGGTCACGCGAGGCGGAATTTCGCACCGCGGAGGCCGCCGGTTCAAAAATCTTCACCCGTCAGCAGGTACGCGAATCCGGGACGGATATGATCCTTGAAGAACTCCCCGAGCTCGGAAACACCTATGTGACCATAGACATTGACGGTTTTTGCCCCTCAATCGCTCCCGGTACCGGTTCTCCCACCGTTGACGGGCTGCTGTATCACGAAGTCCGAGCCATTCTTCAAGGCGTTACAAAACGCGCAAATGTCGTTGGCTTCGATATCGTTGAAGTGAACCCAATGGTCGACGTCAACAGCCAGACCAGCTTACTGGCCAGCACGCTGATAATCGAATTTCTTGGCGCAATATTCGCTTCGCGCAGAATGGGTGTCTCGTAAACATCCTCAAACCGAAGATCACACGAAAACTTCCCACCGCGATATGGATGGCCGGAACTCTTGCGGCCTTTCCGCTCCGGGCGTGCCCATATCAATCCCCCTGCGCCTTGCGGGCAGCTCTGGTGAGATCGCCGAGCGATGTTTTCTGAATTCCTGAAGCATCGAAGTTGGCATCATCGAGCCAGGTCTCGAATGCGGCACGCAATGGCGGCCAGTCTTCGGTCACGATCGCGTACCAGGCGGTGTCGCGATTGCGGCCCTTGACGATCATATGGTTGCGGAAGACGCCCTCAAACTCGAAGCCGAAGCGAACTGCCGCCCGGCGCGACGCCGCATTGAGGGCATTGCATTTCCATTCCAGCCG
>DEIT01000111.1:3671-13183 GCA_002352635.1 Hyphomicrobiaceae bacterium UBA2767
GGCGTGCCCGTTTCGCGTGGGACGATCGTGAAAAACAGGGGATCGAAACTCACCTGCAAAGGATCAAGCCAGCGCCGGAAGTCGTCATAGTCGGCAAATGGTCCCTGCCCCATATAGGTCCAAATGCGCGCCTCCGGATCGCTCCGGGCAAAGGAGTCATAAAGCGCTTGCCCGTGCGCAACCGGGTCGAGGGGGACAAGATCGACACTGCGCCCGCCAATCACGACGTGCGTGAAGGGTCGCGCAACAGGTGTCTCGGGCGCGGGAGCACCAATGGGCAATTCATCCGACATAATGTTTGTGCGAACCCCTTAAAGTTCCAGCGGTTCGCCGACCTTCGGCACCACGACATTCTGACCCTTTGCCGCGGCAATGAACTTGTCCGGTGTCTGATCGATAATCGGGAATGTGCCGTAGTGGATTGGAATGACAGTGTCGAATTTAAAGAACTTCTCGCAGGCCAATGCTGCCGTCCTGGCCCCCATTGTGAAACGGTCGCCGATCGGAACGAGGCCCACTTTCGGTTCAAAGATTTCGTTGACGAGCGCCATATCACCCAAAATCTCGGTATCACCCATATGGTAGACGGTCGGACCGTCCTTGGAACGTATGACCAAGCCGCATGGATTGCCAAGATAGACCGGCACACCGTCGATGATGGTACTTGAAGAATGGAACGCCTGGACGAAACTGACGTCGAAGTCGCCGCAATCGATCGTGCCGCCGGGATTGCCGGGCTGGAGGTTCTCAACACCCTTTCCGGCAAGGTACATAACGAGTTCAAAAACGGCGATGACGGTTGCGTTCGTGTCATTGGCAATATCGACCGTATCGCCGACATGATCGTCATGGCCGTGGGTCAGGGCAATATGGGTCACACCCTCTCTTGCTTCCTCAGCAGACATGGCGCCTCCTTCAAAGACACCATTCCCGGTCAGGAACGGATCGATGAGCAGAACGCTCGATCCGGTTTCGATGCGAAATGCGGAATGTCCAAGCCATGTCAGTTTCATATGTCCCTCCATTGCAGCCAATACGGGCGGCGGTTGTCTTCACTCGGATTGCAGTATAAAGCGGCTGCGAGGTGCAAAGACAAGCTGTTGCTGAATGGCATAATGGCGCGGCCCTCACGGACACCAATGCATGGCTGACACACACAACGTGGAGCTTGAGGAGCTTGCAGGGCGGCTGCCGCCCGGCACGCGTTTGCTCGGGCTCGATCTCGGCACGAAAACCATCGGGCTGGCGCTCTCCGATACCTCTTTCAGTATCGCGTCACCGCTTGATACGATCCGCCGGACAAAATTCACGCAAGATATGAGTAAACTTTTGGAATTTATTGATTCACATAATATCTCTGCACTGGTGGTTGGCATGCCATTTAATCTGGATGGTTCAGAAGGTCCGCGTGCACAGGCGACGCGCGCCTTTATAAGGAACATGGCCAAACACACAGAGATTCCCGTTGCGCTATGGGACGAACGCCTGTCCACGGTGGCAGCAGAACGCACGCTGCTCGAAGCCGATGCAAGCCGCAAACGCCGGGCGGAAGTCATAGACAAGATGGCCGCCGCCTTTATCCTGCAAGGCGCACTGGACCGGCTAACCAATATCGCCGCGACCAGTTCAGCCAGGTGAGCACGCACATGTCCGGACTGACATTCTACGACATCATCGCCGTCCTCTGGTTCTTCCTGCTGACCAGCGGATACAGCTACGTCACCAACTATGGGTTTCTTTCAGGCGGCGGGCTTGTGCGCGCAATAAACAAGCGCCGGTCGGAATGGATGGCAAACATGGCCGTGCGGGAAAACCGTATGGTCGATATTCAGGTTCTTGCGAACATTGCCCGCGGCAACTCGTTTTTCGCCTCTACATCGGTGTTCGTCACCGGCGCGCTCGCGGCCCTGTTCGGGAATGTCGAGGAGTTGCAGTTGCTCGCCGCCAAATTTCCATTCCTGCGGCAAACGACCGTTTTCATGTGGCAGCTCAAGACGCTGTTTCTGATGGGCATCTTCATCTATGCCTTCTTCAAGTTCGCCTGGGCATACCGGCTGTCGCACTATACGGGCATCATGATCGGCGCCACGCCCATCGCCACGGGGAGAAACAAAAAACAATGCTCCGAACATGCGGAGCGTGCCGCCGTACTGGCCGGGTCCGTCGGCCGCCATGCCAATTCCGGATTGCGGGCCTACTATTTCGGGATCGCGACGCTCGGCTGGTTCATCCACCCGCTGATTTTCATGTTGACCATGCTGGGCGTCGTTCTCGTCCTGTATCGCCGCGAGTATCGCTCGCGCGCCCTTGCTTCCATCTCCGTCGCACCCGGCGAATAGGCCGGCGGCTGACTATTTCTTGCGTGCGACCCCGTTCATTCTGTCGTGCCGCTCGCGAATTTTCGTCGGCCAGCGGGACTTGATGTAACTCAACACCGCCACGATCTCCTCGTCGCTGAGGACATCGGCATAGGCCGGCATACGGGTCTTGTGTTTGGTCCCGATGATACCCGCGAGCCCCACTTTCGTGAGTTGAAACAGGAGCAAGTCGGCGTGATGCCAAGTGTGGCCGGTTTCATCATGCGGCGGGGCTGGCATATAGCCTTCCGCGTCGCGTTGGCGCCAGTTCGCCTGACCCTCCAGGTTCTTTCCATGGCATTCGGCGCAATGCTCGCCATAGATCGCCTGCCCGGCGGAGACGAGCCTGGTGTCGTTGGGACGCAATACGACGTCGACAGGGACCTCGCCGGGCAAATTGGCGAAGACATATCCGGCCGCTACGGCCAGAACCACCGCAAACAGCAGGACCACCGATGTGCGGCTCATGGTTTAAACCCTCTCTTCTCCTAGCGTTACACACTGCCCGCGATGACGAAATCGCCCTTCATACCGGACTCGTAGTGGCCGGGCACGTTGCATCCGAACTCGATGGTCGTGCCCTTGTGGAACATCCAGATGACTTCGGCCTCCTTGCCGGGCTCAACCATAGCCGAGTTGCCGTGTCCATGCTTCATGCCGGGCATCATCGACGTTGCCGTCATATGCCCGTCCTCCATCATCTTCATCATCTCCGCCTGATGCTGCTTCTGCATCTCGTGGCTGCCGATGGTGAATTCATGCAGAAGCTCGCCCTTGTTGCGGATCACGAAGCGGATGGTTTCACCGTCTTTCACCTGGATCTTCTTCAGGTTGAACTCCGTATCCTTGGCGATGATCAGAACCGTGCGGCTGACATTGGCCTTGTCGCCCGGCATGCCGCCGGGGGACGAATGATCGCCATGCCCGCCGGCATGGGCTCCTTGCGCACCATGGGCGCCTTGGGTGTCAGGCTTTGCATCATGGCCGTGGCCCTTCTTGCCCGGTTCCGCCTCAGCGGCAACGGCCACAAACGCAATCGTTGCGACGGCAACATTGAAAGCGGCGAAGTTCCGAAATGATCTGATTGTGTTCAACATAGATTGTGCTCCTTTTCATGATGCGAGTGTTTGAGGTTGGTCGTTAGGCGATGAAGATCCCATCTCCATCCAGTTCCTCCTGCGTGGCAGCCCGTACGAGCGTGCCTTTTGGCGGCGCGTACCACCCAGGATCGGCATAGGTGTCGAGTTTTTCCCGCACCTTCAGGGTCGTGAACATGCCGCCCATGCCGATATAGTCGTGCGGCCCCTGTGCTCCGACCATGGGAATGGAGTTTTCCGGCATATCCATGTGCCCGGCCATCTGGCCCATGCCGATCATGCCGTTCGTGCCCATGGTCATGTAGCCGGGAACGAGGTTGCCCACCGCCTTGTCGAGCGCACCCGGGTCGGCGCCGACCATGTTGGGCAGGCCATGGCCCATCTGGTTCATGACGTGATGGGTCATATGGCAGTGCATGGCCCAGTCGCCGGGATTGTCGGCAATGAACTCGATGTTCCGGGTTTGGCCCACGGATACGAGCACCGTTGTCTCGGGACGCCAGGAACTTTCCGGGATTTCCCCGCCGTCGGTCTCGGTTTCGCGGAACGCATGGCCATGCACGTGAAAGGGGTGGTGGTCCATTGCCGAGAGATTGCCAATGCGGATGCGCACATGCTCATTCAGCTTAGCGACCAGTGGAGCGGTTCCGGGGAAAACCTTGGCGTTGATGGTCAGCGTATTGAACCCGCTTGAGACGCTGGTGTCGGGACGGTAGGTGCCCGGCTTGATATCCCACTCATGCAACATCAGGGCAAAGTCGCGGTCGGGTCTTTCCCGCTTCGGCTTGCGCGGATGGATCACCATCATACCGACCAGCCCCATGCCCTCCTGGGTCATGGTGTCCTTGTGCGAGTGGTACATGAAGGTCCCGTGCTGCACGGCCTTGTATTCGTAGCGGAACGTTTCGCCGGGCTTGATGGTGCGCTGGGTGAGGCCGGCGACGCCATCCATGCCCATTGGCAGGATGATGCCGTGCCAGTGCACGGAGGTCGGGACGGCAAGCTTGTTGGTGACGTAAATCCGGATATTATCACCTTCGACCGCCTCGATGACCGGCCCCGGCGTACGACCATTATAGCCCCAGCAGATCGCCTTGAAGCCCGGCGCGAACTCGTGCTGGATCTCCTGCGCCACAAGATGAAACACCTTGGTGTCACCGACCACGTTGAAGGGCGCAGTGGCGCCGTTCGGCACGACCACCGGCGTGTAGTCCTTGCCGGGCTCGCCGGGGGCGAAGCTCTCAACCGGGTCGACCGTGCGCGCATACCAGGGATTGCCCTTCGGCGTGCGGTAAACCTCGTTCGACTCGGTCACCTTCGGCGTGCTTGCAGACGGCATGGTGTGGCCTGAATGGCTGCCGCCCGTGTCCGGGGTTTTCTGTGCGGGCATTTTGTGGCCCGCATGTGGGTCGGCAGCCTGAGACAAAGCTTCCTTGCCAACAAGTGCTGCACCGGCAAGCGCGATGCCGGACCCGGCGAGCGCTTCTCTGCGCGTGATCTTTTTCATCAATGTCCTCCTGCTTCACCGCCACCCGCCGCGGCAGACGCCACTTCCATGGCGCCGGCATCCGCGCCGTTTGGCAAGCTTCCACTCATAAGTTGCTGAAATCGGACATATGCGGTCCAGTAGGCGCGCTGCGCCTGAATGAACTCCTGTCCGGAGATAATTTGCTGTCGCCTCGCGGCAATCAGCTGGAAGATACCCTCCTGCATGGCGTTGTAGTCACGCTGGGTGCCGAGCAGGATGCGTTCGCTCTGCGGCAGAACCGCTTGCTTGTAGTAGGTCACCGTCTTGCGCGCAGTCAGCACACGGGCACGCGAAAGCCGCGCCTCGGACCGAACCTTCACCGCAAGCGCCCAGAGTTCGTTTTCCGCTTGCTGGATCTGTAGCAGCACACCGGCCTTACGGGCCTGCCCACGGTCGAAAATCGGAATTTCGATCTCGAAGATCGGCCCCCATGCCTCGCGCCGTGTTTTCTGCTTGGCGCCGGTTTCCTCGTCACGCTCGACCTCGATCTCGCGCTCATATTCGGCACCGGTTTCGACGTCACGCAGGAGCGACTCCTTGCGCACCAGCCGGAACTGGCGGCCGAGCGTGGTGAGCTTCTGAATGCCCATGGCCACTTCGAGGCTCACGCGCAGGGCGCGGCGCTCCACATCGCGCGGTGCCGGCATGGCCTGCATGGTATCGGGCAGCTTGCGCGGCGCTGACCAGCGCGTCTGCCTGCCGGTCAGCCCCATCAGAACGTTGAGCGTCTCGCGCGCTTCGTCCGCGCGGGACTCGGCGCGGGCGAGTTGAAGCTTGGTGCTGGTCAGAAAACTCTGGTTTTGCTCGAACTGCAGGGCGGTGATGTTCCCCGCCTCGCGCAATGCGGCGGCCGCCTCAACGCCCGCCCGCGCCGAAGCGAGCACGCCCTTGTCGAGGTCAACTTCCTGCACCGCCGCCACGTAATCGACAAAGGCCGCATGCGTGTCAGCGGCGTGAATGATCACCCGCCGCGCGACGCTCAGCTTCGCTTCCTCCAATGCCGAACGCGCCACGGCCTTGCGCCGTGGCCTTTTCAGCAGGTCGATGAAGCTCCAGGCGACGCCGAACGCCAGATTGGGTGTCCCGCCGGCATCGGTGAACCATGTCACAGCCCCATCGAACACTGGGTTCTTGAGAAGGCCCGCCTGAACCAGGTTCGCCTGCGCGATGCCGACATCGGCGTAGGCCGCCTGCAGTTCACGGTTGTTGAGCAATGCGATTTGTACCGCACTCGACGGCGTCAACTCGCGCGACAGCAGGTTTCGCACCGCCGCGCGCGCGCGTTGGTCATCGCTTGTCCCGGCGTCCCAGTGGATACGCTTGTTGATGCGTTCACCGACATCGTAGGCGACGTCATCGAAGGCCTGCTGCGGTGCAAGCCGCGCACACCCGGTTGCCGAAAGCAGTACGATTGCCGCCAGAGCGCAGGTTTTTGTTCGTATCGTCATCACACGCCCCTCAATGCTTGTGCTGCTGCGCGCCTGATGACGGCGTGGGTTTCGGGGCAGCCGAAGGCGTCAGCCTTGGCTTGACGGTACGCAGTTCCGGCTCAAGCGCATCCGAACCGGTGAGCACGGCGCCGGGCCGGCTTTCCGGTCCGGCCGGATGGCCGAGCGGCACGATGTAATTGTCGTCCGGGCGCGCGCATGCGCTGACCGCAAACGTCAGAAAAACGAACAGTCCAAATCTCAAATACACCACGACTTCCCCCAAACTCTTTTGTTGATGCGGGTCGCTCTTTGCCGTGGCGACGCGCAAGACGGAATGCAGGGCCGAACCGGAGGTCCAGCCGGCAGGAAGAAACAGAAGGGAGATGTGTTCTAGAGCCGGAAACGGCCGGTCAGTCGATAAGCCGCCAGAGAGGCGGCAGGCACCGCCATATCCGATATGTCGGACGGTCTTCGATGCTCTCTGACGGTCAGCGGAAACTCGCGCTTCAGCTCGATCAGGACGGGAACCATAAAGGCGTCGTCCGCACCTGATGTGTTCTCGATGGCCGTCAGCCGTTGGGTTTGTTTGACGGCCCACCCTTCACACAATTCCTCGCAACTGATCGGGGATTGATTAGGGCTCTGGTGATGGCCCGAGCCTTGCTGACCATGGGTGGGTTGCCCGGCGCCATGATGCGCATGGCCGTGTCCCGAACCACCATCCTGAGACGCGATTTGGGACATGCCGCCATGAGCATGAACCGCACTGGGGCCAAAGTAACCGGTAAAGGACAGGCAGGGTCCAATCAGCAATGCGATCGTCAGAAGCGCCACAAGAGTGGATCGCAGATTTGGGCAAATAGATCGCACGTTTCGAATCCCAGTGATTGAAACCGGTCGGCATTCAAGGCACACGCCCGCAAGGTGTCAATTGATATTGTTGTTATCTCGAAGATTCCAGTCGTGCACTGTGCTCCGCATGCAACATGACGCGCTTGACGCTCCCGACCGCAAACAGCGTTGGATCGATGTTGACCGAAATCAAGGCGGCCTGCGCCGGCTGTGTCGTTCTAATGGGCTAACATCCACGACATTTGAGGAGTTTGAAGATGTGCAACTCGGCCATTGGGAAATATATTCTGGTCGCCGGTTTGGTGGCCGGCAGCGCGATGAGCAGCAGCGTGGCCGTTTTCGCGCACAAGGGCGCAACCGGTGTCGTCAAGGACCGTATGGAGTTGATGGAGCGGTATGACGAGCTGACCGACCGTATCTTTGCCATGCTCCATGGTGAACTTCCCTACAGCGCCGACACTGTCCGAAAAGCCGCTCAGGAAATCAAGAAAACGTCCGGCGCGCATCTGGTAAAACTGTTCCCGAAAGGGAGTGACGGAAAGCCAACCCGGGCGACATCCGCCGTGTGGGATAATACGGACACCTTCGAGCACTTTTCTGAAATGCTTGAAGTCTCCGCTGATGCCTTGGCCAACTCATCCGACAAGAAGCCCGAAGGGTCAACATCTCTCCCGAAGAAATGGGAAGACGTACCGGCGATGGGACAAGGTATGGGCCGGGGAATGGGTCCAGGACGCGGTATGGGACGAGGCCCTGGCATGATGGGCCGTGGTGGTGGACCTGGCATGATGGGCGGAGGCCCCGGGCGCGGTATCGGCGGTACGGTCGAGGGCGCCACTTGGCATCTCGCCCATGTCTGCAACACATGCCACACGGCGTTCCGCAAAGAGGAATAGCCTGCAGCGCAGAAAAAAGGTCAGGTCACGCACCTGTTGCGGGTGAAGTTCGGTCACCGGATTGTCCGCAACTGAAGGTAAACGTACGTTTACTCCCGCGCGCCACTTTCCGCGATCATTTCGATTTCAACCTTCGCATCAAGCGGCAGGCTGGCGACACCAATGGTTGTTCGCGCTGGGTATGGTGTAGTGAATTGTTCGGCGTAGACGGCATTCATCGCATCGAAATCCTGCATATCCGTCAAATAGACCTGGACTTTGACAACGTCCTTTTCATTCAGCCCGGCAGCGTTCAGAACCGCGAAAAGATTTGCAAAACACTGGCGCGTCTGGTCGGCAACTGACCCGTCGACCAGTTTACCGGTGGAAACAACGACCGGTGTCTGACCTGACAGGAAGACCAGGTTTTTGCCGGCCGCAGCATGGGAATACGGGCCGATCGCGGCAGCATCCGGCGCGGTTACTGTTGATCGTGGCATCGGATGCCCTCCATCATTCTACAATGGGCTGCTTACTTGATTGCGAAAGACCTGGGTTGAAGTGACATCTAGCGTAATAGTTGTTTCTCCAATGCAATCATTAACGTATCAGTTCTATTTTTAAGCTAGCGTGAAGGTGAGGGTTAGATACCTAATTACCTCTGATTCTGAAAACTTTTTGATAGGTGTACTGATAAACTTCCACTGGGCCTTTTTTTCATGAAAGCAAACCGCAAGGGCGACGCGGTATACGCAGCTGAAGCTGTCGCGCATTTGGCACGGACCATATACTCGGGCGGAAATGCCTGCGGCTTAACCAATGCGCAGTGGACGGCCTTAAGATTCTTCGGAACGGTAAGTAGGTTCTCCCGCAACCTGTCCGCATTCGCCGACTACCATGCCACGTCACGCGGCAGTGCCTCGCAGACTATCAAGAGTCTCATCAAGAAAGACCTCCTTTCACGTATCGCCTCAAATGAAGATGGTCGGTCAGCGCGCATTGAGGTCACGAAAAAAGGACGAGCTTTTTGCGAACAAGACCCTTTCAAGCGTCTTGTTTCGGCAATTGAAACCCTGCCGGATGGTGGCCCGAACAATCTGGCAGCAGTTCTGGAAGGTGTACTTGCATGTATTGACGTGGACCGGCAGGGGAAAACTCTTGGGACCTGCCCAAAGTGCCAATTCCTGAAAGAATGCATCAGTAACAAGAGTGCGGAAACGGCATATTTCTGCACGCATGCACAAGAAGAATTATCCGAACTAGAGCTCCAGCTGATTTGCATGAATTATAGCGCGAAGATGTCGGTCTTCGGCGCCTAGGCCGTGTACTCATAAATGAGCATCGGCTGGAACTGTTGCCGGGAATGTCCGCTT
>DEIT01000210.1 GCA_002352635.1 Hyphomicrobiaceae bacterium UBA2767
ATGATCAGGAAGGTGAAGTGCTGGACGAACAGGCGGCACCCGAAGATACGCCTCTGCAAAAGGTGGCGGCGTAACAGCGGTCATCGCTTCCATAAGTTACAATGTCTTGCGTGCCTTTATGGCGGCGGCGAGCGTACCTTCATCGAGGTAGTCGAGCTCGCCGCCGACCGGGACACCGTGAGCAAGCTGAGAGATAATGACGCCGCCCGCCTCGAGCTGATCCATCAGGTAGTGTGCGGTCGACTGACCTTCGACAGTGGCGTTCAACGCCAGAAGGACTTCCTTTACGTCATCTGAGTTCGCGCGGGCTATCAGTTCGGCGATACTGAGCTCACCCGGTCCCACTCCATCGAGTGGCGAGAGGGTGCCTCCAAGTACGTGGTAGCGGCCTTTGATGACACTGGCGCGCTCCAGCGCCCAAAGATCGGCAACCTCCTCCACCACACAAATGAGTGAGGGGTCCCGGCGCGGGTCCACGCAGATGGTACACGGACTTGCCGTATCCACATTGCCGCAGGTTTCGCACACGACGATTTTGTCACGCACTTCCACCATCGCCGCAGCCAGCGGGGACAAGAGCTGATCTTTTTTCTTTATGAGATGTAGTGCCGCTCTGCGCGCCGAGCGCGGACCGAGACCGGGGAGCCGTGCAAGCAATTGAACCAACTGCTCGATTTCCGGACCAGCGACTTTACGAGACATGGACGTGTTCCAGGGCCGGCACTCAGAACAGTTTCATGCCGGGCGGAATGGGCAGATCGCCTGTGACCGATTTCATTTTTTCCTGAACCATCGCCTCCAACTTGGATTTGGCATCGGTATGCGCTGCAACAACCAAATCTTCCAGGATTTCCGCCTCCTCCGGTTTGATTAGCGAAGCGTCGACGTCAAGTCCGGTCATGTCTCCCTTGCCGTTAAGCGTTACCGTCACGAGACCGGCGCCGGACGTGCCCTTGCACTCCAGGTCGACAAGCTCCGCTTGCATCTGCTGCATGCGCCCCTGCAACTCCTGCGCCTGCTTCATCATGTTTGAGAAATTCGCCATATCGCCATTCGCCTCTCTGCAATGGGCCTTAAGCCTATTGATCGTTATCGCCGTCTGTGGAATCCAGTTTTCGGACGTCGTGGATTTTTGCTCCGGGGAAATATTCGAACAATTCTTTGACCGCAGGATGGTCTTTCAACTCTTCGATTTCCCTTGCCTTGCTTTCCGCCTCCTGCCTTTCGCGCACCTTGCGCTCCTCCGCTACTGTCGCTCCGCCTTTACCATCGCTTACCGCAACGATCCATTGCTCTCCGGTCCACGTTTTGAGCTTAGTCATCAATTCATTGGGCAGTGTGCGCGGAGCGCTTTCCAGCAAACTTATCTCGATATTTCGCGGCGCGAAGCGGATAAGACGGACGGCATTTTCCAGCGCGTGGCCTAGCATTGGTTCGCGCTTGTCTTCAACAAGCGAAATCACATCGGCAAAGCTCTGCAGGTCGATCCGTGCCTGTGCCGACATTGCCGTCCCGGGCGCCGTATCGACCTCTCCTGCAACAACGCGTTGCGCCTGCGCCGAACCGCTTGCACGGGCGGTGGGTGTTGATTGCGGCGCAGAAACGTTTCCGGAAGGTGCGCTGTTGCTCATTCCCTGACCGGCGTCACCGGCCGCGATCCGTGCCAGATCACTCGGCGTGGGCAGTTCCGCCATATAGGCGAGACGAACCAGTACCATTTCAGCCGCCGCCAAGGGGCGCGGGGCGGAATTCGCCTCCTCAAGTCCCTTGAGCAATACCTGCCATGCTCGGGTGAGAAGCCCCATATCGAGGCGTTCCGCCAGAGTTTCGGCGTGAGAACGTTCAGCCTCACTCAGAGTGGGATCACCAGCGTCCTTGCCGGCCGCCGCGATGCGTGTCACCACATGGACCGACTCAGCCAGATCGCTCAAAATCTGCACCGGTTCTGCGCCTTCCTCATAAAGTGCACGCAGACTTTCCAACGCCTCCTTCGCATTGCCATTGAAAAGCGTCTCAAGCAGCTCGAACACGCGCGTTCGATCGGCCAGCCCAAGCATGGCGCGCACGTCCGATCCTGCGATAGTGTCGCTGGCATGGGCGATCGCCTGATCGAGAATGGAAAGCCCGTCGCGGACGGACCCTTCCGCGGCACGCGCGATCAATGTCAGCGCGTCATCGTCGACCTTTTTCTTCTCGAGACCGGCAATCTTCGCAAAATGATCACGCAGCATCTCGACGTCAACGCGGCGCAGGTCGAACCGCTGACAGCGCGACAGGACGGTCACCGGGACTTTGCGTATCTCCGTCGTCGCGAAGATAAATCGGACATGGTCCGGAGGCTCCTCGAGCGTCTTCAGCAGTCCATTGAAGGCCGCCTTCGAAAGCATGTGCACTTCATCGATGATGTAAACCTTCATGCGCGCCGAAATGGGCTTGTAGCGCGCGCTTTCAATAAGCTCACGGATATCATCGATACCGGTGTGCGAAGCCGCATCCATTTCGAGCACGTCCACGTGACGCGATTCCATGATCGCTTCGCAATGGAGCCCCATCTCTTTCATGTCGATGGAGGGCCCGTCCACGCCGTCAATCTCATAGTTGAGGGCGCGGGCCAGTATTCGCGCGGTCGTGGTCTTGCCGACGCCTCGCACCCCAGTAAGCATATAAGCCTGCGCGATACGACCCAACGCAAAGGCGTTGGTGAGCGTTCGCACCATCGCCTGTTGCCCGATCAGTTCCTCGAACGTCCCCGGCCTGTACTTGCGCGCGAGCACGGCGTAGGCGCTTCCGGCCTGCTCGGGGGATTTCTCCTTGGAGCTTGAGCTGTCTTTCCGCTTGGCCATCATATCAACTCTGCGGGAACCGGCCGGGGCAACGGCAGGCATAAGTCGGTGAAAGGTGGGAGGCTGGACGTGCAACCCGCGCCGAACTCGTTAGGGCTGCTTCCTTCCGGATCTGACCCGGTTGGCGAGAGACACGTCTGCCGCCAACCTCCCAGCCCCGTTATATCAGGTTAAAAGGCTACGCTGGCAAGTGTTGCTGCGCCTTTTGGGGACAAACGGAAATACTATTCACCACCAACGGACCTTGTATGACATGCGCGGGTGGTATCCTATTGCGCCCGGCCTCGAGCAGGAAGATTTGAGAAATGGACGCGCCCAATCAAAATAGTTTTCCCCGCCCACGTATTGGCTCCGAACGCACTCTCAACCGGATGGCGGAGAAGCGCGCTGACAAGGACTGGGTCGCGGAGCGACTGGGGCGGGAAACGAGCCGCTTTCTGCTACTCACGGATTTGTCGCTCGCGGTGGATTCCAATACAGACAAGAGCGAGACAAACCTGCGCTGGCATACGCGGAAAGAGATTGAAAAGCTTACCGCCGATATCGACACGGCGTACTTGCTGGGATGCGACGCGGACGACCGGGCGGTTTTCGCCGTTTCACTCAGCCCCGCGCAAGCAGTGGCCGCGCCCGGCGGTATTGATGCGCTTAAACCGCTCGTTGATCTGAGATCGCTGGCAATGCAGGAAGCGCTTTCCCCGGAAGATCTTTCTCTTGCAGCGGTGGGCCGCGCCCTGGCTGCATGGCACGCGACGACGAAATGCTGCGGGCGCTGCGGCGGACATACGCGCAGTCGCGACGCCGGATGGCGACGCAAATGCTGGGCCTGCGGTCAGGAGTTCTTCCCGCGTGCCGACCCCGCAATCATTGTGCTCATAACCGACGGAGAGCGTTGCTTGCTCGGCCACCACAAGCGCTACGCGCACAAATTCTATTCGACTCTCGCTGGGTTCGTTGAGCCTGGTGAAGACATCGAAGCCTGCGTGCGCCGCGAAATGCGCGAGGAAACCGGCATCACAATCGGCGAAGTGACTTACATGGCGAGCCAGCCCTGGCCGTTCCCGCATCTGCTTATGGTCGGGTGCTGGGCTGAGGCGTTAACAACCGAACTCACATTGGAGGAAGAGGAACTTCACGATGCGCGTTGGTTCACACGCGACGACGTGCTCCAGATGATGGCCGGGGAGCACCCGGAAGGCTTTTCCGTACCCGGCAACCATTCCATCGCGCATTCGCTCATCATGAGTTTTGTGGAAAAAGACAAGTGACCGGGATCAACTTACGCGGATCTACCGAATATCACCTCTATCGCATCTGGGTTGCGTGCTGAGGCAGTGCCGCCAGAGCTGCAAGTTCCTCACGGTACGGACTTGCCGGATAGGTGCCCAGCACCTTTACTTCGGAGGAGAAAAAGGAGAGCTCTTCCAATGCCAGCCTGACATTGCGGTCGCTCGGATGACCCTCGATATCCGCATGAAACATGGTCGCGTTAAACGTACCTTCAAGCTGGTAGGACTCAAGCTTGGTCATGTTCACGCCGTTGGTCGCAAACCCGCCCAATGCCTTGTAGAGAGCCGCCGGCACGTTCCGCACGCGGAATATGAATGTGGTGACAACCGAACCGACGCTCTGCTCTGCATCGTCGGGCTCCGCCGAAAGCACCACAAAGCGTGTGGTATTGTGAGTCGCGTCCTCAATGTCGCTTTTCAGGATTTCCAGGCCGTAGAATTCCGCCGCAAGTTTCGTGGCAATTGCCGCCTGCGTCGCATCTCCCCCTTCGCTCACGATGCGTGCTGAACCTGCGGTATCCGCCTCGCGCACGGCCTTGAGACCGAGTTCCTGAATGATTTTCCGGCACTGCCCAAGCGCATGCGTATGACTCAGCACACTCTTCAACTGGTCCATGGTCGTGCCGGGCAACCCGAGAAGCTGATGATGAATCCTCTCAAAATGCTCCCCGACGATGAAAAGTTCCGCTTCGGGCAGCAAATGATGAATATCAGCCACCCGGCCAGCCACAGAATTTTCAATCGGAATCATTGCATATTTGGCCTGTCCTGATTTCACCGCGGCAAGCGCGTCCTCGAAGGTCGGACTAGCAAGCGGTTCCATGCCCGGATAGGCATGCAGGCAGGCAGCGTGCGAATTCGCACCGGTCTCGCCCTGGAAGGCGATTGTTTTCTCATTTTGATCAGCCATGGTTCACCGATGCCATGAATTGCAGGTCTGCGACAATTTCGGGAACGAAAACGCGAAAGACCCCTAACGGCCTCATGACGCAAGCAACGCGCGCGCCCGTTCAAGGTCGGCGGGAGTATCGACGCCGACCGGTACGGTGTCAACGAGCGCCACATCAATGCGCATGCCGGCTTCAAGGGCGCGCAACTGCTCCAGCTTCTCGCGCATTTCAAGCTCCGAACGCGGCAGC
>DEIT01000189.1:0-557 GCA_002352635.1 Hyphomicrobiaceae bacterium UBA2767
GGATTTTCCTCCTCATCCAACGTTCAAACAGGTTATTGCGCGTCCCGCAAAAAACGGGGCGCGCGTTCGTATTTTCTAGGTGCCTGAGTTCCGGCGCACCATTGGCAGGAGGCTGAGTAGAAACAACAACAGCGTAGCGACCACAATCGACGGACCCGATGGTGTGTCGAACTGCAGTGAGCCAAAAATGCCGCCCATGACAGCCAGCGCGCCAAGCAACGACGCAATAACCGCCATTTGCTCAGGTGTGGTGGAAAAGGCGCGGGCGGCGGCGGCGGGGATGATCAACAATGCAGTGATGAGCAGGATACCGACGATTTTCATGGCCATTGCGATGACCCCCGCCATCAGCAGCATAAAGACGAAACGGGCTCGCTGGGGTTCGAGGCCTTCGGACTGGGCGAGTTCCGCGCTGACACTGGCTGTCAGAAGTGACCGCCAGATGTATGCCAGCACGCACAATACGGCCGCTCCGCCGGTGTAGATAACGGCAATGTCGGCACGTGAGACGGACAAAATATCACCGAACAGGAACCCCATAAGGTCGATCCTGACCC
>DEIT01000189.1:653-3280 GCA_002352635.1 Hyphomicrobiaceae bacterium UBA2767
AGCGCAAGCGAAACCACGACCGCAATTGCAAATACCCCAGCCATAAGAGAGATATCGAGCAGGACGGCAAACGCCACACCGAGAAGCGCTGAATGCGCCATGGTGTCACCAAAATAGGCCATGCGCCGCCAGACGATGAAACAGCCCAGTGGACCGGTCACGATTGCGAGACCGATACCGGCGATTAAGGCCCGGCTCAGAAAATCATCGAGCATCGCGGGGCCCATCGTCTTCTGACTTGTCGTCTGAACGCAGATCGCTACTGCCATGATCATGATGACTATCGCCGGGATGACAATGATCGGTTACGGACCCGTCAGAATGGCGCACGCGCCCATCGGGCAGATGAACATGGTCATGATGATGACGGTAGACAGCAAGGGTTTCTGCGGCACGTGGACCGAACAGTTCGGCATATTCCTGGCTGGCCGCAACAGAATCGGGCGTACCGGTACAACACACATGGCCGTTGAGACAGATCACTGTGTCAGTAGCCGCCATGACCATATGCAAATCATGAGAGATCAGCAGAATTCCACATCCGGTCTTGTCGCGGATAGCGCCTATGAGTTCGTAGAGCGCGATTTCCCCGGCAAAATCAACGCCCTGCACCGGTTCGTCTAGTACCAACAGCTTCGGTTTGCCGATGAGGGCTCGGGCAAGCAGGGCGCGCTGAAATTCACCTCCCGAAAGATGCTGGACCTGAGCCGAAGCCAGGTGGGCAATGCCGACGGCATCAAGTGCAATCATCACTTCGTCGACCGTACGGGCGGCAGCAAGGGTCATCAGACGCCGGACGGTCAACGGGAGTGTTTGGTCGATGGCAACTTGTTGCGGAACATAGCCGATGGTCAATTCCGGCGTCCGGTGCACCGAACCTTCATCAGCACCCATCAGACCGATCGAAAGCTTTGCCGTAGTGCTCTTGCCGGATCCATTCGGTCCGATGAGAGTTACGATTTCACCAGGGCTGACGGTCAGGTCGACGCCACGCACGATCCATCGCCCCGCGCGATTGACACCTGCATCTTTCAGGGCAATCAGAGATTTCTCGGAAATGCCGGTCAATTCCTTCATGGCCTCCCCTTTTGCATCGCAACCAGATTCCGCCTTGCTCTCACCTAAGTCAAATGTTATATCATTACATTAACTGTTGAGCTAGATTATTTGACGTCTTTGTGCGCCGGGGTGTTCCAAAATGCGAATGAAACAAGCGTTGGTCTCAGTATTCCTTACATGCCTTTGCTCCGCTGTGGCGACTGCAGGAGAGCGAAATGGTGTGGTCGTCTCAATAAAACCAATTCATTCCCTGGTAGCTGCAGTCATGAGCGATGTTGGGACACCTCATCTCATCGTAAAGGGCAGCGCGTCGCCTCACACCTATGCTCTAAAACCGTCTGACGCTGAAGCCCTGGAACATGCCAAGACCGTCTTCTGGGTCGGTCCGGACCTGGAGGCCTTTCTTGAGCGCTCTATCGATACGCTTGCGCTCAACGCCCAGGTTGTCGCGCTGGAAAATGCCCACGGCCTGAAAAAACTTTCCTTCCGCGAAGACGGTCCGTTCGAAGCGCATGAGGCTGAAGGGGATGATCACCACGACAAGCACACGGAAAAGCATTCCGATCAGGAAAAAGAAACTGGACACGGACATGAGGAGGCCAAACATGGACATGAGGAGGCCAAGCATGCACATGGCATGACGGATCCGCATTTTTGGCTCGATCCTGAGAATGCAAAAGTTGTTGTTCACGAAATAGAGGAAGCACTCAGCAGGTCCGATCCCGGGAACTCACCGAAATACAAAGCGAACGCAGCCGCTCTCGAAAGGCGGTTGGACGCGTTAAGCGACGAAATCGCCAAAACCCTGGCGCCTGTCCGTGAGCGTCCGTTCATCGTGTTTCACGATGGGTATCAGTATTTCGAGAAGCGTTTCGGCCTGCATGCTGCCGGGTCGATTACCGTCAACCCCGAGAGACCGCCGGGAGCAAGACGTATCAGCGAGATCAATTCCAAAATAGGGAGGCTGGGCGCCACCTGCGTCTTTTCCGAACCACAGTTCCAACCGAGGCTGGTGAAGACCGTGACCGAAGGAACCAGCGCAAAAACGGGTGTGCTCGACCCGGTTGGCGCAACATTGCCGGATGGGCCAGAGCTTTATTTCACGCTGCTGCGGAACATGGCGAATTCGATGAAAGCCTGCTTGTCACCGTCGAGCTGACGGGCGGCATTCTGTATCTCAATGAAAACAGAGCATCTGAAAGAGGTCCGGGTTCGCCAGCGACTCGGGGGGGAGTGCGCCGCCAGCGAACCCGTCGCTCGCCGTCAGTGACGGCGATCTAGTAGTAGCGGCCCGGAATGTAGCCGCCGATCGGCGTCACCTTGGCGACGTAGCCTGTGCAACGCTGAACTTTGAGGCGGTAAGGCATGCCGTAGCGATGGCTGCGCATCACGGCAAACCGGGGCGTGAGCTTTATCACCGAGTTTCCGTACCATCCGTGGCGCCGCAGTTTTTGCCGGATTTGGTAGGGGCTCTTGCAATAGCCATAAGCGCGCACCGGTGCTGCAACGTATGGTGCCCCATAGCCGTATCCATAGCCGTATCTGGGCGCGGGATAGCGGTTCCTGTT
>DEIT01000004.1:0-12755 GCA_002352635.1 Hyphomicrobiaceae bacterium UBA2767
ATGCAGTCGCGCGCGGTGCCCTCGTGAGCCATGCCGGACTTTTCGGCAATGCGCCTGGAGGCTTCATTCTCGATTGCGATGTCGGCTGCGATGCGGTGCAGCTTGAGTTCATCGAACCCGTAGGCAATGACCCGCGCCGCCATTTCCACTGCGAACCCCTGCCCGCGGAAATCCTTCGCCACGCTGAAACCGATGCTCGCCAGGGTGGAACCTGAACGATTCAGGCTCGCCTGGCCGATTGGCGTATTGGTTTCCTTTTCCCGCGCCACGAAATCGTAGAGCCGCCTGTCCGCACCCGATCCCTGGTATTTGTGATAGCCCTCGACCCGTTGCACACCGTTGGCAAAATTTTCCGGCTCAACCGCCTGCAGCCGCCAGTGGTCGGGGCCGTTCTGATACGCCTCCAGAAAGGCTGCATCCTCAGGCTGCGTTTCCCGCAGGACAAGGCGTTCGGATTCAAGTTCGGGCAGCATGCTCACACGCCCCTTAGCGATGGTCCGACAAACTATCACGCAGCCAGACGGCACAATCCAACACAAGTATTGCGTATCGACCCCTTGCCCCTGCCTGGTCCCCGGTTTTGAACCTTTCCTGTTTCCCACGCGACCAAAAAGTATCGGCCGTCTCGACGGCCATTACTCAACCAACGGGAGAAAAGCGATGAATACGTTCACATGCCTCAAGCATACTGCCATAGCGGCCGTCATTGCGACGCCGTTGATTATCGGGTTTGCCACGCTGGCGTCCGCGCATTCCTTCAAAGCCTGCATAAACGACATTATAAATTTCTGCACCGCTGCCCACGGTGACGCCGCTGCGCGTCACGCCTGCATACAAAGTGGCGCAGGTCCATGTAATGGCCACGGTCATCCTGGCGGCAGCGTTCCCCCTGCACCAGACCCCAATATGACCTCCAATCCGGGGCATCCGCTAAACAAGACCTTCAAATTCAAGAGGCGGTAATGCACGCAGAGACTGAGAGGACGGCGCCCATCGACTTATGGGCGCCGCCCCAGGTTGCGCACGCGTAGCGCTCTCAACCAGGGTCACAGCAGAAAAGCCGACGACACCCTCTCCCGGCTTCGAGAGGAATGACACCAGCGCGGCGGCTGCCTGTCGCTTAAGGCGGACAATGGCTCATGTGATCGCTCATGGGCATTCGGGCAGGATGTTATCGAGGCACTTGCGGCGCAAAATACTCAACGCGAGAAGGCTGGATGCATCGATGGCGGCGGGCGGCGGTTGACCGCCGCTCAGCTGTTGCGAACCTTGCGGTCTGGCGCGCGTTCTACCCTGGCGCTTTGCGGTGTTGTTGCCGCCTGAGTTGGTGGTATGTGCTCCGTTTTTCTGCCTGAATTGTTGCGCCTCCGCGGGACGGGTCATTGGTTCTTCTTTTCGACCCCACGCTTGCCCGCAACGCGGGGATGCCGCGCGATCGCCGTGTCCATAGCCACCGTGTCGTCGTCGGGCGATGGCACATACCCAACCAAGACGCGCAGAAGAGCGATTGGGTCACGGACATCAGAAGTATAGAGCACGCCCATGAGCAGGCCTACTGGGAAGCGGATCCTGTGGCGCCCACGCACTGGTCGCCGCTGCCACCTCCTCCCCCTGGGGACGGCTGGAATGACGTGAACACCCTGCCGTTGGCCTATGAGTATGTCCTGCTTTATGTCCCGGACCTTCACCAGTCGCGGGAGTATCCGATGAATGTGAGCGAACCGCCCGCCACGTCTTTCAACATGGTCATCGGGTGCTGCGTCGACGAACCACAACGGCCGTCTCCATCATGGCTTACCGACGTTTGCGAAAAACAAGAGAGCCCCGACGACCCGGGCGGCCTCTCCGCTGATGCAGCCATGTTATGGCCAACGCACTGGATGCAATTGCCATCACCACCAACCCAAGCGCCTGTAGGGTGATGTGAAGAACGGATTCAGCACCGGGGAGGCAAAAATGTCCCAACCGCCGTCTCGTATTTGCGCGTTGGAGGTGTTTACGGCAGACTTGTTCGCCAGTGCAAAACTGTAGCTGGCGGGAGGAGAGCTGCGATGACCACAGCAGAGATTGAAGTTGAACCTTTGACAAGCGCGCTGGGGGCGGAAATTCGCGGTATCGATCTTTCCGAGGCCCTTTCAAACACGGAGCTCAACGCCATCCATCAGGCGTTTCTTGAAAACCAGGTCATCTTTTTTCGCGATCAGAACATCACTCCCGAGCAGCATCTCGGGTTTGCCCGCAAGTTCGGCGAGCTCGATATTCACCCCTTCGCTGCAGGTCTTGATGACTATCCCGAAATCATGCCGGTCGTGAAGGAAGCCGAAGACACCGTCTCCATCAATTTTGGCGGCACCTGGCACTCCGATGTCACCTTTTACGAGAAGCCGGCGCTGGGCTCAGTCTTGTACGCGCTCGACGTTCCACAATCCGGCGGCGACACGCTGTTTTCAAACATGTACCTCGCATACGAAACGCTGTCAGACGGCCTCAGGGAAACGCTCGACGGGATGCAGGCCGTGCACAATGCCTCGCGCTCTTTCGGCCTCAACAGCCGCACAACCTTGCGCTCAAGAGAGGGCGGTGACGTTTCGATGAGAGTGCGCGCCGATGAGGAGGCCGAAAAGGAAGTTGTTCATCCCGTCATCCGGACGCATCCGGAAACCGGACGCAAACTGTTGTTCGTCAACTACAACTTCACCCAGCGCTTCGTCGGCTGGACGAAGGAGGAAAGCGAGCCGCTTCTCACCTATTTGTGGGACCACGCGGCACGGCCCGAATTCACCTGCCGGTTCCGCTGGCGCAAGGGCTCGATCGCCTTTTGGGACAATCGCTGCACCCAGCATCTGGCCTTGAACGACTATCATGGGGCTCGCCGGGAAATGCATCGCGTCACGATTTGCGGTGACAAACCTTACTAGCTCAAAGGCGCAGGGTTAGCGGGAAGCAACGCGGCGATCAGCTATCATCGATCATCGTCAAAGCGGCTTTTCGATCGCCCGACTTCAGCTTGAGAAACAGGGTACGGGCAGCTTTGATATCTCTTTCGCTGCCGCTGACGGCTGCTGCCTTGAGGGCCACGGTGGTTGGATGGTCCGCGCCGCAAATGAAAACCAAGGCATTCGCCAGGCGCCCCAAACTTTCGCGATCGATTGTTTTTTCATCCATTTTGGATCCAGACCTGAGGGTGAACGCTTCTTCTTGCCCTGGCTTTCGGCCATCGGGCTTCAGCATATCATACAGTGGCAGGCGGGAAGAGCATTGTCATGTCAACTGGCAGGCGTGTTCTCTTACGAGGACCTGAGCGAAAAGCGTAAATCCTTTGTTTTAGCTAAAAACCACCGTCTCTCACCATATCCGCTTGCCGGCACTTTGCGGACGTTCCAAGCTTTAGCGACTAGAGTCCGCTAGTGACCCAAAGCGGACATTCACCATGCGGATGTTTGATAACTGGCTGCGTGAGGACTGATTAGGGGTGATGTAATCCCGTTAAGCTGTTACTGTTCGGCCTTCAGCTTACAAGGAGTGCAGATGTCTCGCCGCCGGCGGTTTCTGATTATCCTGATCAAGCCTTCCCATTATGATGATGACGGTTATGTCATCCAATGGGCACGCTCCCCCATACCTTCCAATTCCCTGGCATCGGTCTACGGCCTGATGGACGACAGTCGTACCCGGAATGCCCTCGGGCAGAATGTGGACATCGAAATCGAGGTGATTGACGAGACCAACACGGTCATCCGCTTCAACAAGTTGATCAGCCGTCTGAAGGCGGCGGACCGTGCCATGATCGGCCTCGTCGGCGTGCAGACAAACCAGTTCGGCCGCGCCGTCGACATCGCCCGCAATTTCCTTGATACCGGCATTGAGGTCATCATGGGCGGCTTCCATGCGTCGGGCAGCATCGCGATGCTGCCGGAAGTCCCGAAGGAAATCGTCGAGGCGCAGAAAATGGGCATCTCGATCTACGCCGGCGAAGCCGAGGGGCGCATGGACGAAATCTTGCAGGCGGCATGGGCCGGCGAGCTCAAGCCCCTCTACAATCTTATGAAGGATTTGCCGGATCTTGCGAGTGCCACGCTGCCGTTCTTGCCTGCGGAGGCGATCCGCAAGATGGCTGGCGCCTATACCAGCTTCGACGCAGGTCGGGGCTGCCCGTTCCAATGTTCTTTCTGCACCATCATCAATGTGCAGGGCCGCAAGTCGCGCCATCGTACACCTGACGACGTAGAGGCGATTATCCGGCTCAATGCGAAACAGGATATCCGGCGATTTTTTATCACCGACGACGATTTCGCCCGCAACAAGAACTGGGAACCCATTCTCGACAGGCTGATCTGGCTACGGGAGGAAGAGGGTCTCAAATTCAAGGTGACGCTGCAGGTCGACACGCTCTGTTACCGCTTGCCGGGTTTCATCGAGAAGGCGGCCCGAGGCGGCTGTGCCCGCGTCTTCATCGGCCTGGAAAATATCGACCCCGACGCCCTTGCCTCCGCCAAGAAACGGCAGAACAAGATTTGGGAATACCGCAAAATGCTGCAGGCCTGGAAGGATGCAGGCGTGATCACCTATGCCGGCTATATCCTCGGCTTTCCAGATGACACCCCGGAAAAAATCGCTCGCAATATCGAGATAATCCAGCGCGAAATGCCGCTCGATCTGATCGAGTTCTTTTTCCTGACACCGCTGCCCGGCTCGGAGGACCATAAGGTTCTCCATTCCAAGGGCGTTTGGATGGACCCGGATTTAAACAAATACGACCTCAACCACCGCGTCACGCATCACCCGATCATGTCCGACGAGACGTGGGACAAGGTCTATTTCGACTCCTGGCGGCAGTATTATACGCCCGAGCATGTCGAGACCGTGCTCAGACGCGACGCGGCGCGCGGCGCGCGAACCAGTGCGCTCTATTCCTCAATGGTGCATTTTCTTGGCTCGATCCTAATCGAGAATGTGCACCCACTGGAATGCGGTATTTTCCGGCGTAAAATCCGCACACAACGCAGGACGGGAATGAAGCTCGAAAACCCGATGCTGTTTTACCCGCGCCGCGTCCTGGAGTCGCTTTTAGCAGGCGTGCGCTGGGGGCACCTTTTTTTGAAGTTCCGTCCCGCTATGAAACGCGTCAAGGAAGACGAAAACGCCAGGACATATACCGATCTTGCCCTGTCGTCGTTGAGCGACGAGGACCAAAACGACATCGACCTCATTCAGGTATTCCAGAACGCGATCCCCAATACGCACGGTGCGCCGGAAATTGCTGCCAAACCTGATTCCGCGGCGAGCGTCCCCCCTGGATAAAGCCGACCTAATGGCCTGCTCAATAAATATAGGGTATGAGCCGCTTCGTCCGCCTGGCCCAATCCTCATATTGCGTGTCATAGCGTTTTGAAAGATAGGCTGACAGTTGGGGAATGAACATGAATACAAACCCCGCGGCTGCGAAAACAGGAATTAGCAGCGCCCAGATGTCGCGTGTCATGAAGGCCCATCCCAACGCCCACAAAATGTCCCCGAGATAATTGGGATGGCGAACAATGCCGAACAGCCCCTCCGTGTGCAGCTTGCCTTTGTTGAGGGGTTTTTCCTTGAAGCGTTTGCGCTGAATTTCAGAACCCGTGTTGAGATAACTCCCAAGGCCGAAGAGCCCCGCAGCGATGAGATCAACCCAACTGAGTGCTGTGGCAGTGGTGGCGCCCAGAGCTGCGAAGCCAAGCTGGTAGAAGGCGACAGCCCCGATAACAGCGATGCATTCACTCCAGTCGAACCGGCGGCTGAGTAAAACAAATGCGGTAAATGTCATCCGGATCCACAGGATGAGGCCGAATGCCATCAGGACCATCCGCCGACCCAGATCGCCTGCCTGCCAGGATTGCCCAAACCGGTTTCCGACGACCGAGACGCCACCGCCAAAATAGAACCACGCGACAGCAAACAGGATTAGGAGATGGGCAATCGTCCATACAGTGCGAGGCAGGTAGTTTGTCTCTTTCAATCCATGCATCGACTTAGCCTGCTTCCTGCCGGAATAGTTCAACGCAGGGGCAGCACTCCTGTTTCAGCCATCCGGGGCTGATTATCGTGTGTGTTATTTGGGTTGCCGCAGACCATAATCAACGCGCCGGTATTGATGTCCGCATCCTGGCGCAGAACAGTGTTATCGGCGCAGCTTGGTCTTGCCGGCTATCAACTGGAATCCATAATACAAAAGTGCCGCGCTGATCAGTATTCCGATGATGAAGCGAAAGGGCGCTCGCCCGAAACTCAACGGCAGGTCTGGGTTGTAGCCCAACGCAGCCAGGCCGCCCATATCATTCGTAATGATGCCAGCCAGGAGAGACCACCCGCCATACAACACCATCAACCAGCCAACTGTCTTGTCCATCGCAGTCCTGCCTTCCTCGCGGGCCGGAGTCCGCCCGCGCGCTTGAACGCGCATTCAAGTTCTGACCCTGAGTGGACGCCAGTGTCTCAGATCGCCCCTGTCAGCCACGCGACCAGCAGGACGACCGCCACAAGGCCAGCCAGGCCGAACGCCATCCCGAACGGACCAACAAAACGTTCCGCACTATCCTTGCGCTTGAGGAAATAACTCTCTGAACTCTTCTTTTCAGACCACAGTGACATCATGTTCCTCCATGGAAAATTTCAGATATCCCAAGATGGGTCACTACCAACACTCATGATGCGGGGTGAGGGTCGCGGCGGCAAGTGGATTGGATGTTCTTTTTGATCACAGGCCCTCTAACGCCTGCATTGGTCGCATACAGCCAGGCGCAGACCGGGTCAATCCCCGAAATTCAGCACATATCTGGAAAGCTCCACTCTGCCCACCCAACCGGGCCCGCGCGCCTCGATGGTGCCACCGGGAACAAACCCGAGTTTCTCCAGCACCCGGATTGAACGCTGATTGATTGGCAAGGTCGCCGCCCTTGCTGACGTCAGACCGAAATTCGCCGATGCATCGCACAGTGCCGCCCGGGCGGCCTCGGCAATGTAACCGCGGCCCCAGAATGATTTGCCAAGCCAATAGGCGAGTTCGGCTTCGTTTTCTGCCGGCGAGCGTTTGCGCAAGGTCAGGCAACCGATGAGCAGGCCATCGTCATTCCGCGCTATGGCGTATTGGCGTAGCAGCCCCTGTGCAATCAGGCCGGAAGTGTGGTCAAGCCAGAGTTCCGCCGCGCCTTGCGGATAGGGATGCGGAATGGTTCTGGTCATCCGCGCCACGTCCGCGTCGCCTGCCAGGAACCTGATCCGGGAGGCATCGTCCTGGTTGAACGGCCTGAGCCGCAACCGTTCAGTGGAAAGTGCGGGAAACTGATCTGATGTGTGCTGGTTTGATCCCATGGTACGCGATGTCTCCCCGGCTTAAGGGGCCAGTGCGATGCTGGAATCGTGACCGGGCTCCCCTCTCCCATTCGTCTGGTTCTTGAGTGTTGGTCGCGGGAAGCGGTGAAAAGGTTCAAGCGCCAGTGACCGTTGGATGCAGCCAGGCTTTGGCAGGCCTGCCCTGCCCTCAAGTCCTTTCCAACCCCGGCAGGCGACATTTATGCCATTTCGGCAGCAATCGATATTGCGCCCAATCGCTCGTGACGCTAGGTCATGTCGGCCATGAGTGAGGATTCGATCACATTACAGGAGGCGCTGTGCTTCCGACTGTCCAACGGTATGATGCTGGGGCAGCTCAGCGAGGCCGATTGGCGCCAGGAGCTTGCGCGTGTGGATGCTGAGCTGAAAGAGCTGGGCACTCTTGATCCGGGATTCATGACAAGCGGAGATCGCGAGCGCTTCCGGAGCCGCCTCGAACACGCGGTGGGCATGCACGAGGCCCTTCTGGCCATCATGAGCCACCGCTCCGCCCCCAAACGAACCGGTTGATGCGACTCTGATTGTCCGCTAATGACCCGGAGCGGACATCGCCGAACAATGTATTCAAGCTGGAAACAACCGCCCGATCGGCGGTTCAGCCGCATCCTCCATCGGGCGGGACAGATAGAACTCGGCCAAGAGGTGGCCCTGGGTCTCCTCTCTGGTCGGATCGATGCCCTTCTCCCGCAATTGCTCTACTATCTGCCCCTGTTCTTCGGCAGAGGAGAACTCGCGCTGAACGAAGGTTTGGCCTTCAAGTTTCTCCGTTACATAGTCCCAGTCAGACAAGGTCTCCTCGATGGCGTCAAAAGGGAACATCCGCAGCACGAAATTGGCAATCCACGGTCGTCGGTCACGCGTTACTGCCGGTAGCAGGCTTTCGAAGCTCTTCTCGGTCACATAGCCAACGCACCCGGTCGATGTCACCAGATCAACCAGCGCCAAGTCCTCCCTCGCCGCTTCGGGCAGCGGTTCCGTTTCAAGATTGACGACGAGACCCTCATCCAGCAGGCCTACTTCCTCGGCGAATGCAACGGCGGATTCAGCTTGGTCGAGACCTATCACCTCGATGTTCTCGGGTTCGCTACGATCGGCAAAAAAGTGCTGGTCGCATTCAACGACCTCCTCCGTCGAGGCACCCGTTAGTCTTCTTTGCCCCCAGTGTTCGTAAAGGTCATTCATCGACAGATCGTGCTTGAGAAGTGCCGCGTTGACGCCATATGAACATCCCAGGTCCAGGACGTGGACCGTGTCGTCCCGACGTCGCTGTAAGTGGCAGATCAGTTTCTGGAAGATGGGCTTGGCGGTGTCGGGTATTGCGTAGTCAAGCTTTTTCAGTTCACGGAAGTAAGCCCTCGGGTCGGACTGATTGTAAATATTATCCATATTGGATTTGGCTTCATTGATCTCCTCGAAGGCGGCGTCGCTCATTGTGGTCCTTTCCATGGCGTTCCCCATTAGCGCCTTGGTGGTCCGCGAACGCCACACAGTGGCCTTCGACCGCCTCCCGGCATACAAGACGCGCAAACACGCCATCGCTGTCCGAATGCGGCACGGGCTAAAAAGTCGTCATTTGGGTTTATTTGGGGATGTGTAACACAGCTGTCCGCAAAAGCTCAAATCTACGGGCGGAGCACAACAGCGCAATGTCCGTTACTGGCACTTAGCGGACTTTTTGAACGGGGCGGAACGTGTCCGCTTTCGAGGGCCAACGGAAAATTCCATGCATTGACGGACGAGCGTTCCACACCCGTATTGATCAGGGCTGACCTACGCGCCCTGAGCGTATTTTCAGGCGGCTTTGTGATTGTCGATCTGCTTCGTTTCCGGCTCCCATTTGTGTTCGGCGAATTCCGTGTCGACGGGAACATGCGCCAGCTTGCTGGCGAAATTGGTCATTACCTTCGCGATGATGCCAAGAAGCAATTCGAGAATTTGTGCCTCCTTGAACCCGGCAAGGAGAAACACCTCGATATCGGCCTCACTCACCAGGCCTTTCTTGCGCACAAGCGAGGTGGTGAATGCCCGGAGCGCTTCAAGACGCGGGTCGTCCGCACGTGCGCCTGATCTGATCTGTGCCACGTCGGCCGGCGATACACCGTGCTTAAGGGCAAATGTCGAGTGTCCGGCAACGCAATAGCCGCACTGGTTTTCCACGCTGGTCGCAAGGGCAATGACCTCGCGCTCGGCGGGCGTGAAGGAGGTCTTGTCGAAACACATATTCACCGCAGCAATGCCTTCCAGCACCACCGGGGCTTCCGCGATCAAACCGAAAACGTTGGGAATGAAGCCCTTGCCGTCAAGGATCGCGTCCAGGATCTCCCTGGACCTTTCGGGAGCTGTCGATACGTCGTGAATTCTGAAATCGGCCATTGCCTTGTCCTTCATGTTGCTCAGTTGAACCATGCCAATGGAGATAGGCGGCGGATCACCGTCTTGATACTTCAGGATCAGAAGCAATGCACTTCAGATTATGAAGTATTCAACTTCAGCATCTGAAGTTACAGTGGCGGGAAAGTCCGGGAGACACGCAGATGCAGTACGGGCAGTTTTGCCCCGTGGCGAAGGCCACGGAAATCCTCGGCGAGAGGTGGACATTGCTCATCATCAGGGAGCTGTTGATGGGCGGGCGGCGCTTCAACGAATTACAGCGGGGTCTGGGATCGATCTCACCCGCACTCCTCACCGCGCGGCTCAAAATGCTCACCGATTACGGTCTTGTCGTCAGGCGGAAAATACCCGGAAAGAAGGGTTACGAATATTTTCCGGCAAGTTCCTGCAGCGACCTGCTGCCCATTTTGCGCGCGCTGGGCAACTGGGGCATGCGCTGGGCCAAGGACAATCTGGCCGATGAGGACTATGACGTCGAACTTCTGATGCTCTATCTTGAGCGCAGCATCGCGACGGACAAGCTTCCCGGGACCGAAACGACGCTGCGCTTCGAATTTACCGACCTTACCAGACAGCCGAAATGGTGGCTCATCGTGAACGGCAACACTGTCGATATCTGCGTCAAGGACCCCGGCCGCGACGTGGATATCTATTTCACCGCGACGCTTAAAACCATGACCGACACCTGGCTCGGCCATCGCTCCTACAGGAACGCAATTGCCGACGGTGATCTTCTCATGGTTGGTCCCACATCTCTGACCCGGACCGTTCATTCCTGGCTGCGCTGCACGGAATTTTCCGCTTGAGTCATCAATCATGCGGTGGGCATGAGCTGAACCCTTAAAACGATTGCTCATCGCACTTTCGTGATCCCACCCCCGATGGCATCATGACCCAAAGCCTTGCCTCACCGGGCGGAAAGACCCAATCTCGGGTGTCCTGCCGCCGGTCACCACCCAGAGAGGATACTGATGCGCATCGCCAACGCCACCCATATGCTGATGGCTCTCATCTTCAGCCTTGTCTTCGTGACATCCTCGCACGCAGGCGAGCTGCCGGCAGACCTCGACCAGACCATCGCCACGGGCATGAAGGCATGGAAGATCCCCGGGCTCTCGATCGCGGTGGTGAAGGACGGCAAACCTGTCCTCATCAAAGGATACGGGGTGGTCAAGGCCGGGGGACAAGAGAAAGTGGACGGCGACACCATCTTCGCCATCGGTTCCGCGTCCAAGGCCTTCACAGCGGCCGCGCTCGGAACCCTGGTCGATGCCGACAGGATCAAGTGGGACGACCGCGTGTTGAACCATTGGCTGGAATTCAGGATGTCGGACCCGTGGGTGACACAGGAGATCCGGGTGAGCGACCTGCTGGCGAACCACAGCGGGCTCAGCGAGATCGCGGAACAGCTATGGTATGGCACCGGCTATAGCCGCGACGAGCTGATCAAGCGGCTGGCCTATGTGCCGATCACCCAAGGCTTCCGCTACCGCTTCCAGTATCGCAACCTGATGTTCCTGGCGGCGGGCATGCTGATACCGCGCGTGATCGGCTCGACCTGGGACGACTATGTGGCGGAGACATTCTTCCAGCCGTTGGGGATGGACCGCACCACGACCCGGCTGGCGGCACTGGAAAACCAATCCAATGTCGCGCGGCCGCACATGATCGGCTATGACGGCAAACCGCTTTCCATCCCCTACCGCAACATCGAAAATGTCGGCCCCGCCGGGTCGATCCTGTCAACCGCACGGAACATGGCCAACTGGGCGGCCATGTTGTCGGCCGGCGGCACCTTTTCCGGAAAGACATATTTAAAGCCCGAAACCCTGGCCTTCATCGAGCGCAGCCAGACGCCGGTTGACACCGTCGGTCCGGGCGGGCAATCCCCGTCGCCGCCCGCGGAGCTGCGCTCCTACGCCCTGTCGTGGGTCACGGAGAGCTACCGGGGCACGCGCCTGGTCTGGCACAATGGCGACATCGACGGCATGGCGGCCTGGGTCGGCATGGCACCGGATTTGAAACTCGGGGTGGTGATCCTAACCAACCTCAACGGGGCCAGGCTGCGCGACGCCCTGTTTTACCGGATCGTGGATTCCTACACGGACAAGCCGCTGAGCGATCTCGATCCCGAGCTGCTGGCAAAGCACCGCAAGGCGCTTGAGACCCGCGACGGGAAAGAGAAAAAATGGCTGGCGCTGAAGGCTGACGCGATCGCCCCCGCACTTGCCATTTCCGATTACGCCGGCACCTATCTGAGCCCTATCTTTGGCGAGGTCGAGATCACACTCGCCGACGGCCAGCTCGTCTATAACCGGAGGCCGTCCATGGTGCTCGATCTGCGCTGCAAACAAGACAACATCTTCATCGGAAAATACCGCAGCGCCGCCGCCGACCTGGGCGAGGGCAAGATCGAGGTCGAATTCCAGATCAAGGACGGCAAGGTCACAGGATTCACAGACGGTGAGCTGAAATTCGATCGCGTCAAGTGAGTGCGGCGCGCCGAGACCTCTCCGCCGCTGATCGCTAACTCAGACCGTATCAGCCGAAGGGTCACCCAATCGGCTGATGTGACTTGGGGCCGAATCGTGAAAGTCAATTGGCGGTGATCAGGGACCGGGGACGCTGGCAAGGAAGAACTTGATGAGCCGTTACAATCTCAATGAGATCATGCCGTTTGTATTGCTTTGGATTCCCTGGCTGCTCGCAATGCGCGAGCTGTACAACCATTTCCGTCACGCACACATGACCGAATATCTTCGCCGGAGCTCGGAAAACGACGTGAATTCGGCGACGCGCAAAACCACAGCGGCACAGCACCCCTTCAGCTATCGGCTGTTGTTCCTGTTCTATGCGGGCGTGGCGATCCTTGTGCCGGTGCTGACGGTCTATGTACTTCACACCCGATCGGCAGCGTGAGTGATGCCGGCGCGCGGGTGCCGGACGGCGTTGCTGACGAAGTGAGCCGAAAGGATCATTACGGCCGCTTCTGACCC
>DEIT01000004.1:12827-19670 GCA_002352635.1 Hyphomicrobiaceae bacterium UBA2767
TACGGTCGAACCTCTCCCAGGTCACGACCACCTTGGCACCGACCGGCACACGGTTGTAGAGGTCAAGAATATCGGCATTGTAAAGCCGGACGCAGCCATTGGAGACTTCCTGACCGACCGTCCAGGGCGCGTCGGTGCCGTGTATGCGGTAGAGGGTGTCGCCGAGGTAGAGCGCGCGGGTGCCAAGCGGATTGCGCGGGTCGCCACCCTCAACGGCAAGCGGCAACTCCGGTTTTTTCCTGCGCATATCCGCTGTGGGGACCCAGCGCGGGTTCGCGCGCTTGTCGGTTACCTTGAGCACACCCTGCCATTTCTCTTCCAGTACCGGCGTGCCGATGAGGTAGCTCAGGGCCTGACCCGGCCGAACGACGTAGTAGAGACGCCGGTCTGCGAATGAGACGACTATGGTGCCGGTTTCATATTTCCCGGTGAATGGAACAAGCTTCTGGCTTGTTACATGGGTCCAATCACGCTGCGGCTGACCGCCTTTCCCGCCACGCAAAAACCAGAAAATTCCGGCTTGGGCGGTCTGCGGGACACTCGACAAAAGAATAGTCAAGATGACAAGAACTGGAACGCTACGATTTATGCCACTAACTGAAAATCTGCACATACTTACTTACCCGGGTGCCGTCCGGTTGATCGCGGAATAATCGTAAGCGTATTTCCTTAAGATGAATTTTATGAGGCATGAAGCGCTTCGAGGCGTCTTAACAGACCCGGGGGACGATACTGCTGCGCGGCGTGTCGCCTTTCTTGCCATAGGCCTGCCCAATGACCGCCATAGAGCCATGAGACTGGTAGAGCCGCGATGACAGCAACCTTCTTCATCCTCCACCAGTCCGGCGACTGACACGATGTCGTTCCCTGAGTACAGTCGGGCAGAACGGATTGCCGATGGCTGTGTCCATTCTCTGGGCCTGGTCGCAAGCTTGGTGGCGATGCCAATCCTGGTGGTTCTCGCCCAGCACCATCTGCCGGCTGAATCGGTAACCAGCGTCGCGGTCTACGGGCTCAGCGCCGTTGCGATGTTTGTTTTTTCTGCAGCCTACAATCTTACAGAGCAGCCGCGCTGGAAGGAGTTCCTGCGCCGCTGCGACCATTCCGCGATCTTCATCATGATCGCTGGCACTTATACGCCCTTCGCCTTGATCAAAATCGGAGGCGACTGGGGAATTGCGCTTCTCGCCGCCGTATGGACAATTGCCATTATCGGTATTGCAGTCAGGTTTCTGTTGCCCCGCCGTTTCGACCAGGTCTCGATAGGCCTTTACCTGTTACAGGGTTGGATCGTGCTCGGAGCCATCGACCCTCTGACGTCAGCAGTCTCGATGCGCGTGTTTACGCTGCTGGCCATAGGCGGCTGTCTCTACACGATAGGCGTGGTTTTTCACCTCTGGTGGCGTTTGCCGTATCAGAATGCCATTTGGCACGTCTTCGTGCTTTCCGCCGCGGCCTTTCACTATAGCGCAATCCTGGACATGGTGGTGCCGGGTTTCAGCAATGCCTGACCGGGGGCGCATGGGTCTGACCCGAAGCGAACATACGCGACGTCTCCCCAGGCGCCGCCAACGTTGCCGTTCTGCCACATTTCTGACGAAAGACGGCAAGAGCTGGCCGTGCTTGTTGTGGAATATCCGTAGGCGGATATATTTCCAGTCAAAATGAGACGCAGGAGAATGGGAGCATTACAAGCAGCGCGGTAGCCAGTAGCGCGGCAGTAAAGCATCATAATGGAATTTGTCCCGCGTTCTGGGGAGATTATCGGCTACATCGCCTCCGGTCCGGTATTTCCAACATTCTGCATGAAGACCATGATGCCGCTTCGGCTGACAACCATCGCCAGCAAGGGGGCACTTACCACCCCGCCCTCCCACCTTCTTGCCGACGCAGCCGTTTAGACCAGGCGGCGGTCATGCTGTTGGCCATATTGACGTGATACTATTACGGCTCAGTGCCGAATCACGAATGATTCGGAATACGCATCAGTAACCGCGAATGATGAAGCAATGATCGTAAGTAGGAATCGTCACTCCAAGGAGTTCGAGCAACTGGGCGAGGAAGGTGTGCGCTCGGCCATTGCGCTCGGGGAATATGTCGGCGCGCAACTGACAGCTGCGCAAAAGTGGCTGGACAGGCGCGAACAGCATCGGGCGCGGCAATACAAGGTCGAGAACAGAAAGGCCAACGCCATTCTGGCAGTGGCCATGGCGACGGGCGCGCTCATCGTCTCCCTGGCGGCCATAGACTAGGCGTCATCGGCCAGAACCGTACGCACCAATCACTCTTGGCCCGGAGCCGCTGCTCCGCGCGCCCGAACGCAGCCGTTTACCGAAGCGTACCTTCAAGCCGCGACAGGCAACGGGTCTGACTTCGGCTCCCCCAAACCAATCCACTTTTCCATGAAATCACCAAGCCATTGACGCTGACGCGGTCCATAATGACAATGGTCAACCAGATGCGTGGAGGCAGAGCACGCGCGGGGCCTGAGCGCTTGCGACATTGAGCGGGATGCGAGGCGGATGATCGCGCTTTTCGTGATTTCCGGATGAAACTGCAGGGCGACGGCCGATCCATGACGGAACGCCTGGTTCCGAAAGTTCTGACCTTCAGCCAGTACGACACTAGTCTGCGGCGCGGTGAACCCTTCCTCATGCCACTGATAGACCCGGTCGGGCCAGTCCATCGCGGCTTTGCCCTGGTTGGTAGGTTGAATCGGGTGATAGCCGCGTTCCACAAGTGCCTGCCTGTGGGTGTGCACCTCTGCTCCAAGATGCAACGCCAGCATTTGCGCGCCGAGGCAAATTCCCAAGAACGGCTTGTCTTCTTTTAAGGCGACACCGATCCAGTCAATTTCGCGGCGGATGAAATCGTCGTTGTCATTGGCACTCTGCGGTCCGCCGAACATGATCGCGCCGACATGGCCATCGAGGTTTTCGGGAAGCGGGTCGCCGAAACGGGGCCGTCGGATATCGAGGGAGAATCCGTGGGCAGTGAGCCATGTGCCCACATGGCCAGCCGATGAGTGCTCCTGATGCATGATTGCGAGCACCGGACGCGGCCGGAAGTGACCGGGATTGCTCAGGCCGTTTGCGCTGTGTCGGGTGTTATTGAAATACATGCCCTATGTCCCTTCGATCCGGAGTGGGCCCTTAATCCGGAATGGCGGCCCCTAGCGTTTCTCCTCGATGCGGAGATTGTGTTTCAGCCAGTCCTGCACGTCGTCGCCGTACAGGCGCGTTGCCAACTCAAAAGCCTCGTTGTAGGACGCGACCGGTTTTCCGATCACTTTCCTCTTCCTGGTGACGATCATGTAGGTCATGGGTTCTGGTCCTTTTTCGGCCCGCCCATCGGGTCCACATCTATTGGTCGCGGAACGAGGGGAAAAGGTTCAAATCTCCCGCGAAAATTGTGCCGTTCTCCGTGGGGCGGGTTGCAAAGGGGGGCGGGACACGCCGCCCCCGCATTGGTGTCGTGGCGATCAATGGGGCACGCTTAATGATGCCGGTGGCACCTGTAGACCCAATGACCTCTCCAAAGGCGCCAGTGACAATGACGCGGTCCGCGCCAGCCATGCTCGACGATATCCACAAGCTGCTCGGACATCGCGGAAGTGGGCCTGCCGGACGCGGCTTCGGCATTCTGGGTATTTGCAATCATAGCGATGCCGACGGCACCAAAGAGTGCTACTGCGGCGGCGAAACGAACGACGGCTGGTTTGAATGTTTGCTTCAACATCGTTTTCTCCATTCAAATGTTGATCTTGCGTTACAATTGAAATGGAGGCGGGGTTGAGAGATGACAGTGATCCCGATCACACATTGTGCGGCGGCATGCTTGCTCCTCAACTGCACCTGGATGCGCAATGGTTTGGGAGCACGCTCGCCCCAATATAGGGTGTTTCCCCTACTCAAGTGAGGCGGGGTCATCGCTACTTTCCCTATCAGCAGCCGGCAATCACGCCGGGGCACGAAAGCTGAGAGAGAAAACCGATGACCAACACAACCAACATCATTCACACCACCACCCGTGCCGCCAGCCTCTTCGCGATGTCCTTTATCGCCGCGACGGCAGCCTTCGGGACCATCGAAGTTGCCGATCCGGGCCAGGCCCAGGCAAGAAGCAATTCAATCGAGAAGAACAAGCGGGTGAGCACCACCAGCCAACGTGTTCGCCTGCCGGGTGGCACCACGACGAAGATCAAGGCGCCGCGGAAGCCCCGCAAGCCGCGCAGCATCAAGACCGGCGTCCGGCAGCTCAAGGGCAAGTCAATGGGTAGCGTCCGGGTTCATAGGAATTCAGGCCCGAAGCTCAAAGGGAACGCCTTCACCAAAGGCACCAAGATCCATCTCGCGCCGGGCGCATCGCGTCACCTGCCGCATGAGCTGGGGCACGTTGTGGACCAGGCGAAGGGTCGCGCACGGCCTTCGAGCATCAAATCCTTCAAGAGCACGAAGTCCCTCTCAAGCGCCGGTCGGACGGCACGCACGGCCAAGAACGCGAAAGCCGCCAACAATGCCCGCAAGGCCGCGAAAGCCCTGAAGGCTGCCAAGGCCGCCAAGCTTGCCGTGGCAGGTACGGGCGTGGGCGCGGCTGTCTCCATCGGTGCCAGTATGGCGGGCCTCGACCCGGTCGAGATGGCCACGCTGAAGGCGACCAACCCGGCGGAATACAACCGGCGGATGCGCGACCTCAAGAAGAACCCCGTGAAATACGTGGGTAAAAACGTCGCAAACAACACCAAGAAGGCCGCCAAGAACGTCGGCAAAGCCGGCAAGAAGGTCGGCTGTGGTATCGGCAACGCCTTCAAGAAGAAGGGCAAGAGGAAAAAGTGCTAACTTCGCTCATTGGGCGAAATGGCCAACAACCAGGCGGTCCCTCGGGGCCGCCTGTTTTTTTGTGGATTGTCCGCGCGTGGATTTATGACGTGGATACAGTAGCATGTCCGGTTCAAGCCATGTGGAGGGGCGTCAATGGCCGGCAATTCCAGCGCATCTCATAGCTGTGATGTCATGGTCATCGGCGGTGGGCCGGCGGGATCGACGATTTCGTCTTTGCTAAGCGACATGGGTTGGGACGTGGTCCTTATCGACAAGGACCGGCATCCGCGCTTTCACATCGGCGAGTCGCTGTTGCCGCGCAACCTGCCGATATTTGAGCGCCTCGGTGTCCTGGAGGATGTCTCCCGCATTGCGGTGACCAAATATGGCGCCGATATCTCGCTGCCGACAGGCGAAGATTACCGCAAGTTCGAGTTCGCCGAGGCCAATCCGAGCCAGCCGAGCGCCTTCCAGGTGAAGCGGGCGGAATTTGACGACCTGCTGCTGAAGAACAGCCAAGCCAAAGGCACCCGCGTCCTTCAAGGAACGGCAGCAACCGCGGCCGCCTTCGGTGCTGATCGGCGTGCGCAGATCACAACCGTCAACGACGCAGGGCACGAGTGCGTCTGGCATGCGGATTTCCTGGTAGACGCCTCCGGCCGTGACGCGTTTCTCGCCAGCCGGCTGAAGCTGAAATCGAGAGATCCGCAACACAACAGCGCGGCAGTCTTTGCACATTTCAGTGGCGTGCAGCGGCGCAGCGGTACTGACGCCGGCAACACGAGTGTCGTGTGGTTCGAAAAGGGATGGTTTTGGACAATTCCCCTGCCCGACGGCAATGACAGCGTCGGCGTCGTATGCCACCCCGATTACCTGCGGACCCGCCGAACCGAACTGGACCGCTTTCTCATCGACAGCATCGCGTCCTGCCCGCAAATCGCCCGGCGCATGCGCGGCGCGGAGCTGGTCACGGAAGTCTACGCGGCCGGAAATTACTCTTACAAGGCGGACGCCATGTATGGCGATCGGTTTTTGCTCATTGGCGACGCCTATGCCTTCCTCGACCCTATTTTTTCAACAGGTGTTTTCCTCGCCATGGAAAGTGCGACGAGGGGAGCGGAAACTGTCGACGCGTGTTTGCGTGATCCCTCCAGCACAGAGACTTACCTTGCCCGACATGCAGCGATAATGGATCGCGGACTGCAGCGCCTGGCCTGGTTCATTTACCGTTTCAATGACCCGGCAATGCAAACTCTGTTTATGGCCTCGGCGAACCCGTTGAACATGAGAAAAGCCGTCATCTCGTTGCTGGCGGGAGATGTGTTCGACACCCGGTCGGGCGGGTTTGCGGTGCCTGCCTTCAAACTGGCCTATCATGTCTTGAGTCTTGCCCATGGTAGATCAGACTGATCCATTCCGCCGGCTTACGCCCGCTTTCGGGGGCAAAGCAGCCCTTCACCGCAACGCCCCCGCCTATGGCGCAAACCGCTCGACTGCCTGGTCCGGTATCGCGTGCGCGGACAACTCAGGCCCGAAGCTCCGCAAAAATCTCGTCCATGATTGCGAAACCGCTTTCCCAGCCTTTGCCCATATTGGCCACGGCCTCGGCGAAACAGGCGCGCTCGGCATCGCTCGCTTCATAGGGTTCCCAGATCAGCCGCACCCTGGTCTTGCCGCCCTCGTCGGCAAATGTCACGGTTGTCAGCAGCACGCGCGGCCAGTCCGGCATTTTCGGATTCGATACGGTATTCCAATCTGAATCCGTGGAGGAATGATGGTGCCAGACGAGCCGCTCCGGCGGCGTCACTTCCGTGAAGACGGCTTTGCTGAGCATGGAGTTCTCACCCCATTTCATCTCGTTGAGCCACTCCCCGCCGGGCTTGAGATCGAATTTGTGGATGATGGTTTCCACACCCGGGCCATACCAGCGCGCAAGAAATTCCGGTTCGGTCCAGGCGCGCCACACCATTTCGCGCGGCGCATCAAACACGCGATCCAGTACAAACTCCTTCAAATCACTCAT
>DEIT01000167.1:0-3183 GCA_002352635.1 Hyphomicrobiaceae bacterium UBA2767
TCGCATTTAAACCCCTGATCACGGATATGGGCCGCAATGATCCCCTGCGGGGTCTCCTGTTCGGTTGCTGACCCGCCTGTAGCGGTTAGAGCGGACAACGCCCCTGCAAGAAAAGTCAGGGCGGTAGGAATAAGCAGCCATTGCGTCAGTGTCTTCCGGCGGTTCATTGGCACTCCGAATTTTGCGGTTCAAGGTTTGGCCCCACGGCTTGCCGGAAATCTATCAGCACGCAATGAGATTTGGAATGTTGGCGCGATCGGAGATATGCGCCGGTGATGATCGCTTAACATGTCGGAAAAGGACAGTTGTCACATATGGGAACATGGTGTGACATGCCCGTGTGGCGCGTAAGCAGGCAAGGGGCTGACATGGGTGAGACTGTAAGTATCGAAACAACGGATGGGCACCAGCTCACAGGCTACCGGGCGGAACCTGATGGCGCACCGAGAGGTGCCCTCGTCGTGATCCAGGAAATATTCGGAGTCAACAGCCATATTCGGTCAGTGGCAGATGGCTTCGCGGATGAAGGCTACATAGCGCTAGCGCCGGCACTGTTCGACCGGGTCGCGCCGGGTATTGAACTGGGATACACGCCGGCAGACGTTGAGAACGGACGCGAAATCCGTGCAAAAATAGACCATGAGGACGCTATGCGCGACATGGCTGCCGCCGTTACGGCACTTGCCGGGCACCCGACCGGCGTTGTTGGATATTGCTGGGGTGGCTCACTTGCCTGGAACGCCGCAACGCGCCTCGACGGTGTCAGCGCCGCGGTGGGGTATTACGGTGGCATGATCCCCGACATGGCCGGCGAGCAGCCGCGCCACCCGGTGATGCTCCACTTCGGCGAAACAGACCAGTCGATCCCGCTTGAGGGCGTCGAGAAGATCAAGAGGGCTCACCCGGACGTGCCCGTCTATATGTACCCTGCGGGGCACGGGTTCAATTGCGATCAGCGCGGCCATTACCATGCCGAAAGCGCCAAGCTGGCGCGCGAACGCACGCTTGCCTTATTTGCCGAGCACGTAGCGGGAGAGTCATTCTAGCGCCAGCTACTCATCTTGCGTGCCGTCTGGCGCAGCCTTTGACCCTCAGGAATTCAGCGCATCGGCAACAACCTGTGCCGCGGCAGCCGCACCGGAGGCACCAATTGGCGCCTTCATTGCATGAAGTGCCGCCTCGATGGTGGCAAGCGTGCCCAGTACCATGGGCGGGTTCAGGTGCCCCATATGGCCAATCCTGAATGACCGGCCTGCGAAATCACCCAGGCCAATCCCCAGCACCAGTCCGGCGTCATGCTCGCAGATTGCGCACAAACGTTCCGCGTCGATCGAACCGCTCAAGACAGTCGTTGTCGAATTGGACCGGTGTGCCGGGTCAACAATATTGAACTCCAGTCCGCCGTCCACGTGCCAGGCCTCAACTGCAGCACGCACGGCAGAGGCAAATACGGCGTGGCGGCTCCAGATCGCCTCAAGACCTTCTTCGGCTATCATGTCGAGTGCCGCCCGCATTGCGTAAATATGCTGTATCGGGGCCGTGCCGCAGTAGCGCATATAATGCGCATCATCTGAAAGGCGGGCACTCCAGTCCCAGTAAGGCGTGCGCATGTCGGCATTCTGGTGGACGGCCAACGCCTTGTCATTCGCCCATACCATTCCAAGGCCGGGAGGAACCATCAGCCCTTTCTGGCTGCCGCCCACAGTGACGTCCACACCCCATTCATCCATGAGGTATTCCACGCAGGCGATCGAGGCGACACTATCGACCATATAAAGAGCAGGGTGTCCGGCGGCCTTGATCGCGCGCCCGATGGCGGCGATATCGTTCCAGACGCCCGACGCGGTATCCACCTGAACTGCCAGGATAGCCTTGATCTTGTGCCCCGTATCGGCGCGCAGCCGCTCCTCAACGGCGCCCGGGTCAATGGGTCCCCGCTCCGGTGCGTAGAGGACTTCCACCTCGGCACCCAGCACTCTGGCCTGATCACCCCACCCGACGGCAAAGCGGCCCGATTCCAGCACAAGAACGGTGTCGCCGCGGCTGAGCGTGTTCGTCAGCGACATTTCCCACGCGCCGTGGCCGTTCGAGATTGCCATGAAAGCACGTCCCGCCGTGCGCGCGATGGCCGGCAGTTCATCAAAGATGCTGACGCTGGTTTCAACCAGGGCACCCTTGTAGATGTTCGGCATCGCCGTATGCATGGCGCCCAGGACCCGGTCAGGGATCACGGATGGTCCCGGCATCGACGTCAGCATACGGCCTTGGTTGAGTTTCATGCGAGTTTGTCTCCGGCGTTGGACTTGATCGGCAGCTATGTATGAGAGCTCATAATGAGAGGCGTGTAACTGAAGGCGCAAAGCAAAGGTTCACGCCATTGATATTCCTTCACGCGAAACCCGGTCAAGGTAATGTCCGATTGTCCGCAAATGACAGTTCATGTGTCTATGGGGATGCTCGGTGTTCCAACATCACGCGAGCGCGCGCAACTCATCCCCAGCTTATCCACCGGGGCGTGTCGGGGGGTGAGTGATTCGTCGGTTGCTGCCGGATGGATTAGATTCGTCGAAATCGACCAACTGATTCGTTTTTACGGACCGCATGCGCTTCGACCCCTCATTTCTCGACGAAATACGCGCGCGCCTGCCTGTGAGCCAGGTGGTGTCCAAGCGCGTGAAGCTGAAACGGCAGGGTCGTGAATTTGTCGGTCTGAGCCCGTTCAAGGACGAAAAGACCCCATCCTTCACGGTCAACGACCAGAAGGGCTTCTATCACTGCTTTGCCTCCAGTGAGCATGGCGACATCTTCTCGTTTCTGCAGAAAACGGAAGGGCTTTCGTTTCCTGAAAGCGTGGAGCATCTGGCGCGCGAGGCGGGTTTGGAAATGCCCAAGCCCTCAGCACAGGCGGAGGTGCGGGAAAAGGGGCGGGACCGGCTGCGAGAAGCCATGGAAGAAGCCTGCCGTTACTTCGAAGCCGCATTGGTAGATGCTCAGGGGCGCGGGGCCCGTGATTACCTGCGCGAACGCGGGATCGCCGAGCAGACAATCGCCACCTTCCGCATTGGATTCGGCGGCAGGGACCGGCACGGTCTGAAGGCGCACCTGGCTGCAAAAGGGTTCAGCGCTGAGGAAATGACCGAAGCGGGGCTGATAATCGCGGGTGAGGACATTCCCGTCTCCTAT
>DEIT01000167.1:3240-6135 GCA_002352635.1 Hyphomicrobiaceae bacterium UBA2767
GATCTTCCCCATCACAGACCAGCGTGGCCAGGTGATCGCCTTCGGCGGGCGGGCGCTCTCCGCCGACGTCAAGGCAAAGTATGTGAATTCGCCCGAGACTCCGCTGTTTCACAAGGGTTTCGTGCTGTTCAATATGGGGCCGGCACGCCAGGCGGCCTTTGAGACCGGGCAGATCATCGCGGTTGAGGGGTATACCGACGTGATCGCACTGGCGCAGGCGGGCTTCCCCAACACTGTGGCGCCACTCGGCACAGCACTCACCGAGGATCAATTGAAATTGATGTGGCGCATGGCGTCGGAACCGGTGCTGTGTTTCGACGGGGACGAAGCTGGACGAAAAGCCGCATACCGCGCCGTCGACAACGCTTTGCCGTTGCTTGAACCCGGGCGCAGCCTCAAATTTGCGTTTTTGCCCCAGGGGCAGGATCCGGACGATCTCATCAGGGAGCAGGGGGCGGAAGCCTTCCGTGCGCTCGTTGGCAAGGCGCGTGCGATGGCGGGCGTCTTGTGGGCACGGGAGGTTGAGGGCGGCGATTTTTCCACGCCTGAGCGCCGTGCCGCCCTTGAGGACCGGCTCGCCGGGCTGCTGAAGGAGATTTCCGACAAGCGCGTGCGCCGCCATTATGGCGAGGAAATCGCTTTAAACCTCAAGAGGTTATGGAACAATGACGCGGACGCCAAAGGGCCATCGAGATCGGCAAGGGGCGCTGGAGGCACCCGGTCGGCCACGCATTTCCGGGGTTCGGACGCGCGCGGGTTTGGCCCCCGCGATAGACGGCCACAATGGGAATATGGCGGTGCCAGCGAGAGCCTGAAGCGCAGCGCACTGGTGCGCGGCAGCTCCGAAATTGCCTCCCGCGAGGCCATTATTTTGCACACTTTGCTCAACCATCCCTGGCTACTGGAGACAGAAGCGGAACAAATCTCGAGCCTGACATTCGAAAATCGACGTCTGGAGACGTTGCGCGATGAAATGTTGTCCCTTAGTATTGGCGACAATCCTCTTGACTTTGAAGCGTTTCATGCACAATTGAGTCGGAGCGAGAGTGGCGCTATCGTGGCCCAAGTCGAACGCGCCATTACACACAAGAGTGACTGGTTTGCCGAGCCCGGTACGTCCCGGAAGGACGTGGAAACGGGCTGGCGGCAGATATTGGCGTTGCACCGCAAGTCAATGGAACTTGGGCGGGAACTTGAAGCAGCGCAGCATGCGTTCCAGAGCGAAGGAAGCGACAGCGCATTTGAACGGCTATGCGACATCCGCAAACAGCTCACTGATCTGGAAGGTGTGGAAGCGAGTATAGAAGGGTATGGCGTCGAATCGGGCCGTGCGGTTGATCCGCTCAGTTAAGGTTCCTTGGGGGCGTTCCGGTTTGGTTAATCTGGATTTAACGGTGATACCGCTAGGTAGTGGTGATTGCCGTAACGCGAATTGGGCCACAGTGACGCGGGGAAGCTCCGTGAGCCGGTGTCTCGTGTACAAGGATTAAAGAACAGTCATGGCGACGAAAACAGCTCAGGTTGAAGAACGCGAAGCACCGTCGGGCGAAAGCAGCGACGGGCCACTTCTCGACATGTCCGATGCCGCGGTCAAGCGGCTCATCAAGCTCGCCAAGCAGCGCGGCTATGTGACCTATGAGGAGATCAACTCCGTTCTGCCCTCAGAAGAGGTATCTTCCGAACAGATCGAGGACACCATGTCCATGTTCGCCGACATGGGCGTGAATGTGGTCGAGTCCGAAGATGGCGAGGAAGGCGACGACGCCGATAACGACAACAAGGCGGGCTCGGGAGAAAAGAGCCCCGCCGTCGTGTCCCAGCAGGCCCCCGCCAAGACCACCACCAATTCCACCCCGAGCGAGCGCACCGACGATCCCGTCCGCATGTATCTGCGCGAAATGGGTACGGTTGAGCTGCTTTCCCGCGAGGGCGAGATCGCCATCGCCAAGCGCATCGAGGCAGGCCGGGAGGCCATGATTGCCGGACTTTGCGAAAGCCCGCTCACCTTCCAGGCCATCATCATCTGGCGCGACGAGCTGAACGACGGGCGCATTCTCCTGCGCGACATTATCGACCTTGAAGCGACCTACGCCGGCCCGGACGCCAAGCAGGTGCCCGGAATGAAGCCTCCGGAGGGTCAAGAGGGCGCTGAAGGTACAACGGCCGAAGGTGCGGACGGCGCCGCCGCGGTCAATGGCGCCAATGGCGCCGCCGCCACCAATGGTGCCGCTGCTCCGGCTAACGGGGCGCAGGCTCAAAACCCTGGGGCGACACCGGCGCATGAACAACCCGCCGCCGCCCCGGGCGATAACACCGGTGAGGCCACCGAAGGCGAGGAAGGCGAAGAAGAAGAAGACGACGACGACGACGATATGGAGAATTCGCTGTCGCTCGCGGCCATGGAAGCCGAACTCAAGCCGGACGTGCTGGAGACCTTCGACTCCATCGCCGGTGACTATAAGAAGCTGCGCCGCCTGCAGGACCAGCTGGTTGAGAAGGCGATGAAGAACGATTCGCTTTCAACGAGCCAGCAGCGCCGCTACGGCGCCCTGAAGGAAGACATCGTCAAGAACGTCAAGAGCCTCGCCCTCAACAACAACCGCATCGAGGCGCTGGTCGACCAGCTTTACGGCATCAACCGCCGCCTCGTCGGCTATGAGGGCCGGCTGATGCGCCTTGCGGACTCCTTCTCTGTGGGCCGTGAGGATTTTCTTGAGGAATATCAGGGCAATGAGCTCGATCCCAACTGGGCGCGCCGCGTCGGCCGCCTGAAAAAGAAGGGCTGGGAGAAGTTCGTCAAGGCCGAGCGCGACGGCATCAAGGATATCCGTACCGAAATCCAGAACCTCGCCACCGAAACCGGCCTTGAGATTTCCGAGTTCCGCCGCATCGTGC
>DEIT01000121.1:0-24667 GCA_002352635.1 Hyphomicrobiaceae bacterium UBA2767
AGAGTGTGAGCGCCTGATCCAGATCTTCGTCGAAATACTTATCTTCCGTCAGTTCCGCACCAATCTGGAGATTTTCCATAACGGTCATGCGCGGAAAGATGCGTGGGCCCTCGGGCGTCTGTGCCAGCCCGAGCCGCATGATGTCATAGGTTTGCATGCGGGTGATGTCTTGCCCATCAAACGTAATGGACCCGTCTCGGGCCTGAGGTCGGCCACAGATAGTCATCATCAGGGTTGATTTTCCCGCGCCGTTGGCGCCGATCAACGTAACGATCTCGCCCTGTTTGACTTCGACATTGACGCCGCGCAGCGCCTGGATTTTTCCATAAAACGCGGTGACATCCTTCGCCTGCAGCAGGATTGGTTTGCGCGCCATATCTCAGGCAACCTCCTCATCCTCGACGCCGAGATAAGCGGCGATCACATGGGGATCAGCGCGGATGAATTCAGGCGTTCCATCGGAAATCTTGATGCCGTAGTCTAGCACGGCGATATGGTCGGAGATTTCCATCACCACGCTCATGTCGTGCTCTATCAGGAGGATGGCGATCTTCTCCTCGTCACGAATATCGAGAAGCAACTGGTTGAGTTGGTCCGACTCTCGTGGGTTCAATCCGGCGGCCGGCTCATCGAGGCACAGCAGCAACGGTTTCATGCACATGGAGCGGGCAATCTCAAGCCGTCGCTGCGCGCCGTAGGGCAAGTCGGCGGCGGGATCGTCAGCGCGGTCAACAAGGTCGATCTTCTCCAGCCAATGCTTGGCGAGTTCAACCGCCTCGCGTTCCGCTGTTCTGTAGCCAGACAGGCCGAACAGCCCTGCGATTGCAAATCGTGAGGCGTGCACCAGCGGATTGTGCTGGGCGACCATCAGGTTTTCCAGGACCGTCATGCCGCCGAACAGGCGGATATTCTGGAACGTGCGGGCGACGCGCGCGCGCCGCGCGATGACATGATCGTCAAGTCGCTCCAGCAGAAATTCACTGCCGTCGTCATGCGTCAGTTGGATCATGCCTTCAGTCGGTTTATAGAAACCGGTGAGGCAGTTGAAGACTGTCGTCTTGCCCGCGCCATTGGGTCCGATAAGCGCTGTGATGTCGTTGCGGCCAGTGTCGAATGACAGATTGTCGATGGCCACAAGGCCACCGAAGCGCATGGTCAAATGGCTCACGCGTAGAATCGGATTCTTTTCCCAGAGCGTGGTCATCCCTTGCCCTCCTGAACCAGGTCACCGGAAACGGCCTTCTTCTCCTTCAGATAAACCGAAGGTTCGCGTGAGGTTATGAGGCCGCGCGGGCGCCAGATCATGATGATCACCATGGCGAGCCCGAACATGAGCATCCGGTACTGTTCCAGCTCCCGGAACAACTCGAACCCGCCGATCATGACGATCGCCGCGATCACCACCCCGATCTGGCTGCCCATGCCGCCGAGAACGACGATTGCGAGGATGATGGCTGACTCGATGAATGTGAATGACTCAGGCGATATGAATCCCTGGCGAGTGGCAAAGAAGCTTCCGGCGAATCCGCCGAACATGGCACCAATCGCGAAGGCGGTGAGTTTGGTATTTCGGGTGTTGATGCCAAGCGACCGGCAGGCGATCTCGTCTTCCCGCAATGCTTCCCATGCGCGTCCGAGCGGCAGGCGGCGCAACCTCGATGTCACGAAGTTGGTCAGGAGCGCCAGTGCCAGAATGATGTAAAACAGATAGATGATGCGATTGAGTGGCGAGTAGGGGATGCCAAAGAATTCGTGAAACGAGGGGTCTCCGCGACGCGTTAGTTCAAGCCCGAAAAAAGTGGGCCTTGGAATTCGTGAGATACCGTCGGGGCCGTTCGTCAGCGAGTACCAGTTGATGAGAACGATGCGGATCATCTCGCCGAATGCCAGCGTCACGATGGCGAGATAATCGCCCCTGAGCCGCAGCACCGGAAACCCAAGAATGATGCCCCACAGTCCGGCAAGGAGTCCTGCCAGCGGCAACGACACCCAAAACGAGAGGCCGAAGTGAGTGGCGATGAGGGCATAGGAGTAGGCGCCGACAGCGTAAAAGGCGACATAGCCCAGATCCAGCAGCCCGGCCAGACCGACCACCACATTCAGACCCCATCCCAACATGATGTAGGTCATCACCATGATGGAGACATCCAGGATGTACCTGTCAGTAAACGGCATGAATGGCAGAAGGACGGCAAAGGCGACCAGTGCTGGTGTTAGCCAGGGAGAGATGCGCCCGAATGCTCGCCCAACGGGCGCGAGCGCGGATGTGAGCGCATCCTCGGCTTCCGTCCCGCTCCAGAAGAAAAGATTGAGGATCAGGCGTCCGATGAAGACGGACCCGACGGCACCCGCAAGCAACCAGGGCCTGGGTTCCAGAAGCAGCACGCCGGGATCGTCGAGGGTGCGGATCCCGACAATGAATACAAACAGCGCGAGCGAAATGAAGGCGGCTATACCCGCGTCCTTCAGTGCTTCAGGAAGCCGGGCGGAAATCGATGTCGCGGGCTGCGCCAAGCGTTACACCTTCTCGACTTCCGGGCGGCCAAGCAGACCCGAGGGCAGGAAGATCAATACTAGAGCAAGCATCGAAAAAGCGGCCACATCCTTATACTCGATAGTGAAGTAAGCCGACCAGAAGACCTCGATCAAACCGATGATCATGCCGCCCAGCATGGCGCCCGGGAGCGAGCCGATGCCACCAAGCACGGCCGCCGTGAAGGCTTTGATGCCGGCAATGAAGCCGATGTAGAAGTCGATCACGCCGTAATAGAGCAGATACATGACCCCGGCGACGGCAGCGAGCGACGCGCCCATGACGAAAGTGAGGGAAATGGTCCGGTCCACATTGACGCCGGACAACGCGGCCATGACCCGGTCCTGCTCACAGGCGCGCTGCGAGCGCCCAAGGGACGTGCGGTTGATGATCAGCGTGAACACCCACATCAGCGCTACGGTGAGTGCGATAATGAGAATTTGCATGTAGCTGAGATTGACCACGAATCCGTCGTGTTCCATCACCTCAAACCCGCCGGTAATGAGCGGCTGTAGTGGTTTCACGCGCGCGCCTTGTGCGATCTGCACGAAATTCTGCAACACGATAGACATGCCAATGGCCGTAATGAGGGGTGCCAGACGGAAGGACTCGCGCAACGGCCTGTAGGCCACGCGCTCCAGGGTCCAGCCCCACACGGCGGTAAATGCCATCGTGACAAGGAGCACGATCACCAGCGCCAGGGGCACGAATGTGAGCCCTATGGAGAGAAGCGCCACGAACATGATGAGGGCGATGAACGCGCTCACCATGAAGATATCTCCGTGGGCGAAATTGATCATGCCGATGATGCCGTACACCATCGTATAGCCGATGGCGATCAGGCCGTAGATGGCACCGAGCGTCAGCCCGTTGATAAGTTGCTGAACGAAATATTCCATATGTCCCCCATGGAACGCCGGCAACGCCGGACATTCACTGCCCCTACTAAATCAAAAGGGCCCCCTGCTTACAACGGTGATAAATATTCAGGGAACAGAGGAAACGCTAAAGAAGGTTATGCGATCCGTCGCAAAACGGCGCGTCGCCTGTGTCCTTGCAGCCGCACAGATACAACGTTTCGGTTTTTTCCGCTGTGAAGATCAGCGGTTCGATGCCCGTATCCTTATGGGTGCCATCGCAGAATGGTTGTTTGCTGGACCGCCCGCAGCGGCACCAAGCGTAACGGCGTCCTTCCTCGACTTCGACTTCATAAGGTCCCAGCTGTGCGGGAATTGGATCTTCGGCCATGTGATTTTCCTCATTCCTGTATGCGAATGAGCCTGATTTCAGGCAGTCGGAAGACACGCTTATCCAATTCGTGCGACCAGAACAAGCGTACGTTTGGTCACGGGTAACCAAACTCGCGGTCCTTCGAACGTTCCTGAGCTTGATCGAACCAATGTGTGTATGTGATTTTATGGACTGGTGTGGCTGAATTGCTTGCAGAAATCCTGTTTCAATCGCCAATGCGAAGCGTTAAATAGTAAAAGGGTTTTCAGGGGGACGTCGGAAGAGGAGAATGCTGCCATGTCGGCACTCATATTCCTGCTCGTGTGCTTTGCGGCCATTGTGTTTCTGGCTTTGCGTCAGGCGCCACTTTCCATATGGGCGCCATCAATTGCAGTCCTTGCACTGATGGGGCAATTCGGTTTGCCGTTCGGCGAACCGGTTCTCTCTTTTTCAGGCGGTGCATGGGTAGGATGGGTGATTGCCGTGATCCTCGGCGCATTCGCTGTCCCGGATGTTCGCCGGCGCATCGTGGTAGAGCCCGCTTACAATGCCCTGAAAAAGGTGATGCCGCGCGTTTCCCCTACCGAGCAGGAAGCGCTTGAAGCAGGCACGATCGGCTGGGATGCAGAGATTTTCTCCGGCGCGCCAGACTGGTCCCGCCTGCATGATGTCAAACCGCCATCTTTATCCGCAGAAGAACGTGACTTCCTTGATGGGCCTACCGAAGAGCTCTGCCGTATGGTCGTTGATTGGGACATCCGCCACACGCGCAAGGATATTCCACCGGAAGTGTGGAAGTTCGTTGCCGCCAAGGGGTTTCTTGGCATGCTCATTTCCAAGGAGCATGGCGGCCTTGGCTTTTCCGCACAGGCGCAATCGCTGATTATCGGCAAGATCGCCTCGCGTTGTCCCGATGTCGCGGTCATCGTTATGGTGCCGAATTCACTCGGACCAGGCGAGCTCATCGAACGTTACGGCACAGATAAACAGAAAACGAAATTCTTGAAGCGGCTTGCTCAGGGGAAAGAGATTCCCTGCTTTGCTCTGACCGGTCCGACCTCCGGTTCCGATGCAGCCGCGATGCGCGATACGGGAATTGTTTGCAAGAAACGCTTTGAGGGCAAGGCAGTGCTTGGCCTGAACCTCACCTGGGCGAAGCGCTATATTTCCCTGGGACCCAACGCAACACTGCTCGGGCTTGCCTTTCAGGCATATGATCCGGACGGGCTGCTGGGTGGAGACGAAGAACTTGGCATCACCGTTGCGCTCATCCCAACCGACCACAAGGGTGTCGAAATCGGGCGGCGGCACCTGCCGGGCGGCGTCGCGTTCCCGAATGGTCCAAACTGGGGCGAGGATGTTTTCATTCCGCTCGATTGGGTTGTTGGCGGCAAGGAAGGCATCGGTCAGGGCTGGCGGATGCTGATGGAATGCCTGGCGGAGGGGCGGGCCATTTCCCTGCCTGCAAGCAGCACGGCTGCGGCCAAGGCCGCACTGCGCAGCACGTCGGCTTATGCACGGATCCGCAAGCAGTTTGGTTTGCCCATCGGTTTCATGGAGGGCATTGAAGAGCCGCTCGCGCGCATGGTGGAGACGGCTTACGTCAACGAGGCCGGACGTTCTGTCACGGCATCAATGGTGTCGGCGGGCGAGAAGCCTTCCGTTATTTCGGCAATCCTCAAATATCAGACAACCGATCGCATGCGTCGTGCAGTCAACGACGCCTTCGATATCCATGGCGGACGGGCGATCTGTGATGGGCCATCGAATTATCTGCAGACCGCCTATCAGGCGGTGCCGGTGGCTATTACGGTCGAGGGCGCCAACATACTCACGCGTACACTTATTACATTTGCCCAGGGTGCACTGAGGAGCCATCCATGGCTTTACAAGGAAATTCAAGCTCTTCGCGATCCCGACGCGGAGCAGGGTATAGACGCTTTCGAAGACGCGTTCAGTGGACACGTGGCCTACATGGTCGCAAATATTTTTGGTTCACTTTTTCACAATCTCACCGGCGGATACTTCGCCAGTGCACCGGCGCACGCCCGCGCCACGAGGCAATGGTATCGGCAGCTTTCCCGTGCGTCCCGAACCTTCGCACTCATCGCCGACGTGACCGTGGTAAACCTCGGCGGTGGCCTTAAAGTGAAGCAGAAAATTACCGGACGCCTCGCCGACGCGCTTTCAGAGCTCTATTTGCTCTCCTGTGTCCTCAAGCGTTTTGAAGATGATGGTCAGCCTTCAGCGGATCGAAAAATCGTCGACTTCTGCGCTGCCAATTGCCTCTATCGTTTCCAGCAGGCAATCAAGGGCGTTCTTGACAATTTCCCGATCAGGCCGATCCGATATCTAATGTACCCGCTGGCATTCCCGCTCGGCGCGCGCAAGCGGCCCGCTTCCGACCAGCTGGGCAAGGATCTGGTGCGCGCTGTACTGCAGCCGGGTGAGGTGCGTGACCGGCTTACACGCGATATCTTTATTATCGATGATCCCTCAGATCCACAGGGGCTGCTTGAACACACGCTTACCAAGCTCGTGGCGGCTGAAGAGGCGGACAAGAAGCTGGAGAAAGCGGTTCGCTCAGACACAATCCGACGCACGCATGCAAACGACTGGATAGCGGACGCACAAAAAAAGGATGTGATCACGGCGCAGGAGGCTGAAGCGCTCAAGGACCTTGAACAGCTTGTCGCTCGTGTTATAGCGGTTGATCATTTCGACCCGAAAGAGGTCATTCCTCACTATAAGATGTCCGAAACGAAGAGCCTGGCAGCCGAATGACTGAAATTTCCCCCGCTGATATCGAAAATCTGAAGGACTGGCGCTTCGAGATCGATTTCGAGGAAATCGCTTGGGCGGTGTTCGATCGGGAAGGCGAGTCCATGAATTCGCTCGGCCGTAGGCCGACCGAAGAACTCGCGGCTATTATCGCCAAGGTTGAGGATGCCGTCGACAAGGGCGAGGTGCGTGGCCTGGTGCTCATATCGGGTAAGGACAATTTCATTGCCGGTGCCGACATTCGCGAGTTCGACAAACTTGGCGATACTGGGCAGGTGGCGGAGGCGGTTAAAGCAACTATCGGCCTGTTTGACCGTATTGAAAAACTCCGCGTGCCGGTGGTTGCGGCCATTCACGGCTTTTGCCTCGGCGGTGGACTTGAACTCGCCATGGCATGTCACTATCGCATCGCGGATCGCGAAGAGGGAACGCGCCTTGGCTTTCCTGAGGTCAAGCTCGGCATCTTTCCAGGCCTCAACGGAAGTGTTCGCTCCATCGAACTGGCAGGCGCCATCAACGCGATGCAGTTGATGTTGACGGGTCGCATGCTGCGATCAGGTCCGGCGCGCGCCATGGGTATCGTTGATCAGCTTGTGCCTACACATCACCGGCTTCGGTGGGCGGCGCGCAAGGCTGTACTGCAAAAGCGGAAGTCAAAGGGCGCACCATGGTGGAAGCGGATCATGCGCAAGGCACCATTCCGCGAGTTCCTGGCAAAACAAATGCGCACCAAGACGGCTGAAAAGGTAAGTGAGGAGCACTATCCCGCACCCTTCCGCCTGATCGATCTTTTCTCTCAGTTTGGCGACAGCCGCCGCCGCATGAAACCGGCTGAAACGACGCTATTCGCGCCGCTGATGACGAGCGAAACCGCTCGCAACCTGCGTCGTGTGTTCGGGCTAACCGAGATGCTCAAGAATGAGGCCCCGAAAGGGGACTTCAAGCCCTTGCGCGTTCATGTGGTTGGTGCGGGCACCATGGGTGCCGATATTGCCGCCTGGTGTGTCGTATGCGGCATGCAAGCCAGCCTGCAAGATTTGAGTGCTGAACAGTTAGAAAAGGCGCAGGCCCGAGCAAAGACCCTGTTCAAGAAGCGATTCCGCTCCAAGCGGGACGCCGACGCGGCGATGACGCGTCTTATCTCCGACAAGGATGGCAAGCATATCAATCGCGCTGACGTTGTGATTGAGGCCATCGTCGAGAACCTCGAAATCAAGCAGAAAGTGTTTGCTGATCTTGAAGCGCGGATCAAACCGGGTGCTGTTCTCGCCACAAACACCTCGTCACTCAAGATCGAAGATATCGCGCGGCCCCTGAAAGACCCGGGACGCCTTATCGGCCTGCATTTCTTCAATCCTGTGCCGCAATTGCCTCTGGTTGAAGTCATTATGGGGGCAGGGAGCCGGAAGGCGGAGGTGCACAAGGGCTGCGCTTTCGTCAATGCAATAAGGAAATATCCCCTCGTTGTAAAAAGTTGCCCGGGTTTCCTCGTCAACCGTGTATTGGCGCCATATATGCTTGATGCAGTGCGGCGGTATCAGGAAGGTGAGCCACGCGAAAAGATAGATCAGGCTGCGGTTAAATTCGGCATGCCGATGGGACCGCTGGAGTTGTGCGACGTGGTCGGACTCGACATTTGCAAGCATGTTGCCGAAACGCTGAGCCTTGGCCCAGTCGATGACAGTGAACTCGACCGGCTGGTCAAAAACGGCAAACTTGGCAAGAAATCCGGTGAAGGGTTTTATGTCTGGGATAAGGGAAAACCCAAACGGCAGAAGGCCTCCTTCGATGACGAGGATCTTGTGACGCTGGGACGTGATCTTGTAAGGCCGCTGATCGATGAATGTGAGCGCGCCCTGGCTGAGCGAATTGTCGAAGATGCCGATCACGTAGACGCCGGTGTCATATTCGGCACTGGCTTCGCACCATTCCGGGGCGGACCGCTCCACTACAGAAACCAGAATAAGGATGCCGCGGCAGCGGCGTAGGGCAGCCGGAGACCTCCATGGCGGATAAAACGATGCGACGCGTGGCGGTGGTCGGGGGTGTGCGTATTCCGTTTTGCCGTTCTTATGGCGCCTATTCTGAACTGACCAATCTGGAAATGCTGGTCACCGTGCTCGATGGGTTGTCCGCCCAATACGGTTTGGACGGGGCGCATGTCGATGAAGTGACCGGCGGCGCCGTCGTTACGCATGCAAAAGACTGGAACCTGACGCGCGAAGCGGTTATCGGCAGCACACTCGCGCCATCCACGCCCGGCGTCACGATGATGCAGGCCTGCGGTACGAGCCTGCAGGCGGCACTTGGGATCAGCGCCAAGATAGCAACCGGCCAGATTGAATGCGGCATTGCCTGCGGGTCGGATACGGTGTCGGACTCGTCAATCGTCTTTCGGCGAAAATTCGCTCAGCGGCTAATCCGGCTCACGCGCGCACGCAGCTTTAAGGATAAACTTGCTGTTTTTAAAGGATTTTCTCTAGGAGAACTTGCTCCTGAACCGCCCAGCGTTGCGGAACCCCGCACCGGGCTGAGTATGGGCCAGCACTGCGAATTGATGGCGCAGAAGTGGAAAATTCTCCGCGAAGACCAGGATTTGCTCGCCTATGACAGCCACAAGAATGCCGCGGCTTCATATGATGAGGGTTTTCAGGACGATTTGCTCGTGCCATGCGCGGGTGTGTATCGGGACGATAATCTGCGCGCCGATATCAATCTTGAGTCGATAGCGGAGCTTAAGCCCGCTTTTGAGCGTTCCAAGCGCGGTACGCTGACCGCAGCAAATTCAACACCTCTGACAGATGGGGCGTCGGCAATCCTCCTTGCTTCAGAAGAGTGGGCCGCTGCACGAGGCCTGCCGGTTCTTGCCTATCTGACTCATGCGCAGAGTGCAGCCATTGATTTTGTTGCAGGTGAAGGGTTGCTGATGGCGCCGACGGTCGCGGTTTCCAAAATGCTCGATCGCGCGGAGCTCAAATTGCAGGATTTCGACTATTACGAAATCCATGAAGCATTTGCCGCGCAGGTGCTGTGCACGCTGAAAGCCTGGGAATCCGCCGAATATTGCAAGCGAATGCTTGGAAAAGACCAACCGCTCGGATCAATAGACCGCCACAAATTGAATATAAAAGGTTCCAGCTTGGCGTTCGGCCATCCTTTTGCCGCGACTGGGGCTAGAATATTGGGATCGCTGGCAAAGATATTGGCCTCGAAACCAGACGAAAGAGGTCTTATATCCGTGTGTACGGCAGGCGGTATGGGCGTCACCGCAATACTGGAAGGCGCTCGCGAGAAAATTGATTCTGTTAAGGCTGGCTCAACTGATTTGCAGACAGAATCATCTGATTCGGCAAAATCGGACGAACACGGAGAAAATGCCGGAAATGCGTAGACGCATTGCGGTATCGGCTTGAAAGGACTGAAAAGTGACCGGAACGAACTTGCGGGCAGGGGGAAATGCTTGGACACGGACAATCCGTGTTGGACTTCAGTCAGCTGCGATGGGCGTAGCTGTCTGTCTTGTCACGACAATTCCCGCGGCTGCGCAGGCTGATTTGGGCACTTGGCTGAATACTGACAGGAAGGGCAAGATCGTGCTCAGCGAGTGCGGCGACCAGAGCCTGTGCGGCAAGCTCGTATGGCTGAAGGATCCGCTGGATGAGAAGGGCAAGCCTTGGCGCGATATCCTTAATCCAGACCCGGTGCTGCGAAGACGCCAGGTTGTTGGCATCGATGTGCTCATCGGTACGAAAAAGATCGGTCCGAACACCTGGCAGGGACAGATCTACGACCCCGAAGTCGGGAAGGTCTACTATCTGAAACACCTCAAATTGGGGCAGGACAGGGTCGAAATCAAAGGCTGTCTGTCAAGCGGATGGCCTTGCCGTACCAAATACTGGACCAAATCACAGCCTGTGCGCCCGCCAGCGCCAACCATGCAGGTCGCCAATCGCCAGACCGGCGCACCAAAGCCGCCTCCCGCTCCTCCGGTTGCAGCGCAGGTCCCGCCGCCCGTAGCAGTTGCGCCACCCGCGCCTGTTCCACCACCTGCACAGGCGCGCGCGCCTTATCGTCCACCGCAGCCAAACAGACCACAGGCCCGTCCTCCTGCGCCACCGCGCCCGGCGACCGCACCACCATCCGCGCCGCAGGTTACGGCCTCCATCCCGCGTTCAGGCGGTTATCTCGTTCAAGTCGCCGCCCGGCAGAGTCAGAATGAGGCATTGCGCGCCTTCAACGATCTGCAGCGGCGCTATCCTCGGCTTCTTGGCGGAATTCGTCCGCAAGTGCTGCGGGCTGATCTCGGCCAGCGTGGTATTTGGTACCGGGTCGGTATCGGTCCTATGGCGCAACAGAGTGCGGCGACAAACTTCTGCCAGCAGCTGAAATCTGCGGGCGCCGACTGCTTCATTCGCCGGCGCTAGAAGACCGCGATTTCTCCTCGCGCAGTTCCTTCTTCGACAGTTTGCCAATCATGGTTTTTGGCAGTTCGTCACGGAACTCGATATCGCGTGGCATTTCGATTTTGGAGATTTTCGGCTTCAGGAACTCAAGGATGTCAGCACGAGTTGCGGAGTGTCCTTCGCGCAATTTGATATAGGCAGCTGCGGCTTCTCCACGATACTCGTCCTTCACGCCGATCACTGTCACTTCCTCGACCGCTTCATGCTGGTAAATGGCCTCTTCGATGCGCCTTGGATAAATTTTGAACCCAGAGACATTGATCATGTCCTTGAGGCGATCCACGATAAAGATGAAACCGTTCTCGTCCATGTGCCCGACGTCTCCTGAGCGAAAGAACTTGCCCGTAAACGTGTCTTTCGTCTCCTCGGGCTTTTGCCAGTATCCGGCCATGACTTGAGGTCCGGCGATGCAGATTTCTCCATCTTCGCCAAGGGGAAGTACCGTCGATGGGTTTTCGATTGAACGGATTGAGATGAGGGTGGCTGGAACGGGGAGGCCGATTGAGCCTTCTACGGCTGAGTCTTTGGGCGGGTTGCAGGTTGCGACCGGTGATGTCTCGCTCAGACCGTAGCCTTCGACCAGAGAGCATCCAGAGATTGCTTCGAAGCCTCGCTTTACTTCGATTGGCAACGCCGCGCCGCCGGAGATGCAAAACTTCAAAGAGGAAAGGTCGATCGACTTGGTTTTCGGATGATGCAGTATGGCATTGTAGATGGTTGGCACGCCCGGAAAGACCGTGGGTTTTTGCTTGGCTATTAGGGTGAGTGCTTCATCGAGATCGAATTTCGGCATCAATATCAATTCATAGCCGCGCGAGATCCCAAAATTGAGCACCGTCGTCATGGCAAAAATGTGGAATAGCGGAATGATACCCAATATCCGCTCGCGGTCTCCGAGAAGTGAGTCGGACCAGGCATCAACCTGCTGAATATTGATCGTTAGGTTGGCATGGGTGAGCATTGCCGCTTTCGGCGTGCCTGTTGTGCCACCGGTGTATTGCAGGACGGCGATGTCGCGATTTGGGTTGATTTTGACCGATTCGACATCGCCGTCATTATTCAGAATGTCACTGCCAAAAATGATTCGTGAACGCTTTTCCGACTTTCGAAGGTCGGCCAGGTGCTTCGACTTTAGTAGGCGGAACAGGATCGACTTGTGGGTCGGCAACATCTCCGCGAATGGGCAGATTATCGCCTTGTCCAGGACACCGCGTTCAAGCAGGGCTTCTGCCTTCGCGAACAGCACAGCCAGGTCCAGAGTGACGAGTATCTCTGTCTCGCTGTCTTGAACCTGTTCGTCCAATTCCTCGACTGTGTAGAGGGGATTGCAGTTCACAATCACACCACCGACCTTGAGGATACCAAAGTAGTAAATGACATAGGCGGGACAATTCGGGAGCAGTAGGCCCACCTTGGTTCCCTTTTCAACGCCGAATTTTTGCAGTCCTTTTGCAACCCGATCGACAAGCGTGCCAATTTCTTTATAAGTTATTGTTTTTCCATGGAAATAAGTGCAAACTCTATCTCCGAAACGGGCCACACTATCGTTCAGAACCACACCCAACGTCTTAGGTTCATAGTTGGTGTCCCACTCCAGTCCTGGGGGATAGGCATTGAGCCACGGGTGCTTCGTGTTCCGCCTTTTGGTTTTCTTTCTTGAGGAGTTTGTCATTGGCCGAATCATCTGGCTTTCTGTGTGAAGCGCTCCGGCGGAGCGTTAGGACCACTAATTTATTCGCCCGGAAATCAGGATTCCAGTCTTGTTACAGACGGTTAATCTTAACCCAAATGTGCCTTCATCCCTTGCAATTGTCGTTGAACATGTCCAAATGGAGACGAAACGCGAACGGGCTCGCGTGCGTTTGTGGCGCTGGTGCGACAGTTTGATCCATTTGCCTGCCACGCTAGACTCCGGCCGATTTTAGGACTATTTGAACGCGCGGCTTGCTCAAACAAACCAATTGCATTAGCAGTTTGGGAAAATTGACGAAGCTCCGCCATATTATTTTACGGGGCAGGGAGAGCGATATGGACGATGTGGCCACCAAGATCATTGATATTCTCAAAAAGAATATGAAGGAGCCATCCGACTCGATTGCGTTGGATACGCCTCTTACCGATCTTGATATTGAATCTCTGGACCTCGCGGTCATCGTGTTTGACATAGAAGACACGTTTGGCATTGAGATCCCATACAACGCAAACGAAGAGGTCGAGGATTTTGCGACTGTCGGTTCGGTGGTGGATAAAGTGAAGTCCATCATGGCCGAGAGCAAATCTTCCGGAGCCGCTGCCTAGCAACGACTGCACCTGCACCGCACAGTCGCGGGTCGAGTTCACAGTCAGAAAATCATCTACAGACAAATGGCACAGCCTAAGGATCGCAGGCGCGTCGTAGTGACCGGCCAGGGTGTTGTTTCCTCGGTCGGGATCGGACAGGACGCATTTTGGAGCGCGCTCAAAAAGGGCGAGTGCGGGATCGGTGAAGTTACGCTGTTTCCGACCGAAGAGCTCTACATCACCATCGCTGGCGAAGTGAAGGATTTCGATCCGAAAGAACGCTGCCAGTCGAAGCAATTTATGTTAGCCGACAGATACTCTCAGTTCGCCGGTTGCGCGGCAGGTGAGGCGGTAAAGCAGTCGGGGCTTGAAATGCCGCTTCAAGGTGAGAAGGGCTACCGAGCAGCCTGTATTATCGGGTCAGGTATCGGTGGTGTGTCCACCATGGAATTGTCCTACAAGATGCTGTTCGAAGAGAAGAAGCGTGCGACACATCCGCTGACGCTCCTGAAGACTATCGGGTCATCCGCCGCCGCGCATGTCAGTATCGAGTATGGCATCACGGGTCCCTGTTTTGGTGTGGTGAGCGCCTGTTCAACCGCCCCCCATTCTATTGGGCTTGTGTATCGCATGATCCGAGAAGGGCTTTGCGATCTCGGTATCGGTGGCGCGTCGGAAGCATCGCTGAACTGGGGTACCACACGGGCGTGGCAAGCCATGCGCGTGCTGAGCCCCGATGGATTGTTCCCCTTTGCGAAGGGGCGTAACGGCACGGTGCTGGGCGAAGGTTCCGGCGTGTTTGTGCTTGAGGAATATGAGCACGCAAAGGAACGCGGTGCGACAATCCTTGCTGAACTGGTCGGATACGGCATGACATCCGACGCAGCCGACATGGTCAATCCGTCTATCGACGGTGCATCCAGCGCTATGCAGATCGCGCTCGATGATGCCGGTCTTTCACCAGGCGACATCGATTACATCAACGCGCACGGTACCGCGACTACGGTCAACGACATCAATGAGACCCGCGCGATCAGGCGCGTATTTGGCAATGCCGCAAACAACCTTTCGATTTCTTCGACCAAATCGATGCACGGCCATTGTCTGGGCGCAGGTGGTGGTGTTGAGGCAGTAGCGGCGATCAAGGCGATTGAAGAGAATATCGTTCCCCCGACTATGGGGTTCAATGAGCCCGACCCCGAATGCGACCTCGACTATACGCCCAATGAGGCGCGTGAACGCGAAGTTACCTACGTGATGTCGAATTCATTCGCGTTTGGCGGGCTCAACGCGGTTCTTATTTTCGGACCTCCTCCGGCCTAGGGTCGGGCGGTCCTGCACCGGCGCGCCGATTGGCGATCGCGCCGTCTTCCAGCAAAATTTTATAGTGTAGAACGGCGGCCCAGATCGCCGTCATGATGAGCGCGAATCCCCATGCGCCGAATGCAAGCGGCAACAGGAGGGTTTCGGCGAAGGTCACCGCATAGTTGGGATGTCGAGTGAACTTGTATGGTCCTTCGGTGACCACAGGCGCGCTGTCGAGGGTTATGATGCGATGTGTCCAGTAGCGTCCCAGTGTGCCGATGACCCAGTAGCGCACACCCTGCAGAAGAATATAGAGGATGAGCAGAGGCCAGTAGACCTCCGCGTTGGGTGGAATAAGCAGGAATATGCCGGCGATCCATCCCAGATGTGTAGTTGCGACAACGGGGTAGTAGCTTGCGCCAACTTCATGGGCGCCTTCCGCCAGAAGACGCTTGGTGTTGGCCGCAGAATAGACTTCTTCCAGACCGCGCTGCAGCAGAAGAATCAAGGCAATGATTTGAGCAAATCCGAACATGGTCGCGACTATGTGCGGGAAAGATCGACGAGTGCAAATGAAACCGTGAAACCGGGCCCAAAAGCGATCATGAGATGAAGTCCTTTGTGGCCGGCGGATGCCATGCGTTCCAGAACGAACAAGACGGTGGGGGAGGACATGTTGCCATAATCACGCAATACGTCCCACGCGTGCGCCAACTCCTGCTCATTGGTTTCCAGAGCGTCGGCGATCGCCTCCAGGACTTTGCGTCCGCCCGGGTGTGAGATCAGACCGTCAATGTCGCTGAAATCCAATCCATGGCTTGCAAGAAACGTGTCCGCCGCGTCACGGAGCTCCTCACGTGCGAATTGCGGGATGCGCGTGCTCATGACCACCCCGAACCCATCCCTTTCTATGGACCACCCCATAACATCGAGCGTGTCCGGCCAATTGTGTTCGCCAACTGCTTTGATGCGTCCGATTCCAGATGCCGTTGAACCTGTCGCTCCGGCGTCACGAAGCAAAAGCGCCGCCGCCCCGTCGCCGAACAACGCACTCGATACAAAATTGACCTTGTTGTCCTTGCTGGTGCGCAGATTGAGCCCGCACAACTCCACACACAGCACCAATACGCTTTGACCATCAAGGGTGGCGGCGAGGCGGGCTGCGCGCGCCATGCCGGATACGCCTCCTGCACAGCCGAGACCGAAAATGGGCAGCCGTTCGGTTGTGGGGGCTAGGTTAAGGCGATGCATCAACTTTGCATCAAGGCTTGGTACGCTCAGTCCTGTCGTGGAAACGGTGACGATGGCGCCAATGTCCTGCGGCTTGGCTTTCGCATTCGCAATTGCCTCTCTTGCAGCCTGTTCCAACAAGTCCAGTGCGGCGCTCTCATAAACCGCATTGCGGTCGACCCAGTCGTGTGGCTCGGCGTACCAGTCGAGCGGCACGCAGGAGTAGCGGTGCTTTATGCCAGTGTTTTCGAACACACTTTCCAGATGTCCAAATCCAGGAAATTTTCGGCGTGCCAGAAAAAGGGCTTCCTGTTGTGTGTAGCGATGTGGGGGGAGTGATGTCGCAATGGATGCAATCTCTATGTTGACTGCCTCCCTTGTTTCGACAGCTGGAACACTTTCTTCAACGCGACGCAACATAACCGCTTCCCTCCTTTGCCGTATGCCGGACTGGCCCGGAAAACTGCGGACCGCTGAGCAGGCCGGTTCGTTGATGTCGGTTCTGACGATTTAACCCGTGCTATATTTCGCCCAGACAAACGGCCAAACACATACGGGAGAGTCTTTTGAGCGAAATTATGATCACTGCGGGTAGTATTTCGATCCGCGTGGAGGTTTTAGACACACCAACCGCCAAAACGATCATGGATGCACTACCGTTTCTGGCGAGTGCGCAGACCTGGGGCGAGGAGGTTTATTTCTCCACACCTGTGAGCGTTGCGCGTGAAGCAGACGCTCGCGATGTTGTTGAGCCGGGGGAAATTGCTTTCTGGCCGGACGGTGATGCTATTGCCATTGGGTTCGGACGCACACCCATTTCGCATGGCGATGAGACGCGTCTTGCCAGCCCATGCAACATCTGGGGGCAGTCGCTGGACGATGTCCGCGCGTTCGCCGCCGTTGATCCCGGAGATGCCGTGAAGGTCGAGGTAGTCTAGAGCAGGTTGAGCCCGCGAAAGCTCGCGTGCCCTTCTTTGCCGACGATGATGTGATCGTGGACGGTGATGCCGAGTTTTCCGGCGGAATCCACGATCTGTTTTGTCATCTCGATATCCGCATGTGATGGGGTCGGGTCGCCGGATGGATGGTTGTGCACCAGAATGATCGCAGTTGCTGAAAGCTCAAGTGCGCGCTTAACGACTTCGCGCGCATAGACGGGTGTATGATCGACCGTTCCTTCCTGCTGGACTTCGTCGGCAATGATGTGATTGCGCTTGTCCAGGAAGAGAATGCGCAGTTGTTCTTTGCTGTGAAAACCCATGGCGGCGCGGCAATAACTCAGTACGGCTGACCATGAGTCGAGGACAGGTCTTTCCATGACCTCACCTTTCATCAAACGTAGTGCAGCACTGCGGACCAGTTTCAGTTCTGTGATAACAGCGTCGCCGACGCCGGAAACCTCAGCAAGGCGCTCCACAGGCGCATTGACCGCTTCCGCGAAGGATCCAAATGTGCTGATCAGCTTCTTTGCAAGCGGTTTGGTGTCGCGCCGTGGTAACGCGCGGAACAAAATGAGCTCCAGGAGTTCATAGTCAGGAAGGGCATTGTCTCCGCCCTCGCGAAAGCGCCGCCGCAGCCGGTCACGATGTCCAAGAAAGTGAGGTTGGCTGTCCCCCTTGGATCCCATTCCGGAACTCAGCCGGTTTCGTAGGGTGGATGATGCAGCCCGGCCGGCGACACGGTAAAGACCTCGACACCATCTTCGGTCACCCCCACCGTATGTTCGAACTGGGCCGAGAGAGACCGGTCGCGCGTTACGGCAGTCCAGCCGTCTGACTTGATTTTGACCTGAGGCTTGCCGAGGTTGATCATCGGTTCGATGGTGAAAAGCATTCCAGGTTGCAATTCGACGCCTTCGCCGGCACGCCCATAGTGAAGTACGTTGGGGCGGTCGTGAAAAACCTGCCCGATGCCGTGTCCGCAGAAATCACGAACAACGCTGCAGCGTTCGCCTTCCGCGTAGGACTGGATGGCCGCGCCGATATCGCCAATGTGTTTGCCGGGTGCCACGGTATTGACGCCACGCATCAGGGCTTCATAGGTCACGGTTGTAAGCCGTTCTGCAGCACGAGAAACATTTCCGACAGGATACATACGGCTGGTGTCGCCATGCCACCCGTCGACGATCAACGTTACATCGATATTGAGAATGTCACCGTCTCTCAACGCACGCGGTCCAGGGATGCCGTGACACACGACATGGTTGAGCGACGTACAGATTGATTTCGTGAAACCGCGATAATTTAAGGGGGCGGGCACCGCGCCGTGATCCATCGCGAATTCGAATGCAAGGTCATCGAGCGCTTCGGTCGTGACGCCTGGCTTGACCTCACCAACGAGCATGTCGAGGGCCTGGGCAGCAAGTTGCCCCGCGCGGCGCATATGTTCAAACGCTTCCGCTCCGTGCAGTTTTATCCTGGTGTCGGGCCTTCCGGCACGGGCAATTTCAAGGTTCAACAGAAGCTCCGCCTTTTCTCATGCCAATATTATCACGAGATTTAGGGACTATCCCAGCAATTCGCAACCGATGCTGCGTGGTTGATCAATAATATGTGCAAGGCGCCCTCAGGGGCGGATCGGGATGCGCCCAGCGACTTCAATACCCTCAGGCGATATCTTGCATGCATAGGCCACCGCCTCAACCCCGGCTTGTGCCGCGGCATCAAAGGCTTCGCCATATGCCGGGTCAATATCGCGCGCGAGCGAGAACTCCGTCGCGTCACCGCGCTGGATGAGATAAACCATCGCCGCGCGATGCCCCTCCTGAACCATGCTGGAAAGTTCACGCAGGTGCTTTGCGCCCCGGCTGGTGACGGAGTCGGGGAACTCGGCGAGGCCGTTTTCGCGCATAAGATGGACGTTTTTTATTTCAACATAACAGCGATTTAGAGATTCATCCTCCAGAAGGATGTCAATTCGGCTGTTGACCCCGTATTTCACCTCGCGCCGTAATGCCGGATAGTCGGAGAACTCGGAAATTGCGTTGGACTTTATGGCCTCTGCAACCAGCGCATTGGGGTGCGCAGTATTAATGCCGACGAGAACAGGTCCCGTGCCAAGGTCAACCTCAACAAGTTCCCATGAGAATTTAAGCTTGCGTTTCGGGTTGTCGCTTTCCGATAACCAGACCCTTGATCCCGGCTCCGCAAGGCCCAGCATTGATCCTGGATTCGCGCAATGAGCCGTCGTCGTCCCACCATCGTCGAATTCGATATCGGCGAGGAAGCGTTTGTAGCGCTTGATGAGACGGCCTGACTTGAGCGGTGTGGGGAACAGCATGGCACGGGACCATATGAAGCGAGCCGCCAACTCGCAAGATACTTTGGCGCGGTGGAAAGAGATTATAGTGTAGGGCCGCAACAGGAGGGGCAGGAGTGCCAGAAAAACAAGAGACAAATGGGCAGGGCATCGTCACTGCCGCGGTTCTCGTGATCGGCGACGAGATCCTCTCTGGGCGCACCAAAGACAAGAACATTGGCTATATCGCTGACTATTTGACAGCGGTCGGCATCCGCCTCTCCGAGGTTAGGATTGTTGCAGACGTGCAGAAAGAGATTGTATCGGCGCTGAATGCCCTGCGCGCCGGTTACGACTATGTTTTCACAACTGGTGGCATCGGGCCAACCCATGACGACATTACAGCCGATGCAGTCGCTCGCGCGTTCGGCGTCACCATTGATGTGGATCCGCGCGCCGTCGCTATTATGGAAAAGCGCTACGGCCCGGGCGAATTTACGCCGGCCCGCTTGCGCATGGCGCGGATACCAGAGGGCGGAGAGCTCGTACGAAACTCCGTCTCAGGAGCGCCGGGTTTCATGATTGGAAATGTGATTGTGATGGCCGGCGTGCCGCGCATCATGCAGGTCATGCTCGATGATGTCGCGCCCAGGCTTCGCACAGGTGCGAAGATGCATTCGCGAACGGTACGGGTGGAACGCCCTGAAGGCGTTGTTGCCGCTGGGCTGGGACGCGTACAGGAAGCCTTTGCGGACGTACAGATGGGGAGTTACCCCTTTATGGAAAAAGATAAGCTGGGAACCCATCTGGTGCTGCGGTCGGTCGATGAGGCCAAACTGGCGGACGCGCTGCAAGCCCTCTGGAAGATGCTGGAGGCGGAAGGGTTCAACGAGCTGGCTTCCGAGGTGAATACCGCTGCCGCCGCGAGTGCGGACTGAGGGGCACGCCATTATGATCCACACCTGCGGCACGCCCGGACTTTCATCCTGGGATCAAGTGAGCTGCTATTGTGAGCGCGCGCTTAATCCGGATTTCTGGGCCGAACCGCTCAACGCCATGTCCAACCTGGCGTTCCTGTTTGCCGCCGCTTTTGCTTATACCGATTTGCGCACACAACGCCCCTCCCAAGGCGTGCCCGCCATTCTTGTTTTGATCGGCCTGCTCATCATGGTCGGTGTTGGCAGCTTTCTGTTTCATACCTATGCGACCATGTGGTCGCAACTTGCCGATGTCGGGCCGATCGCTGTGTTCGTCGCCGTCTACATGGTGCTGGCGCTCAGATGGTTTCTGGGCGTGCGGTTCTGGAGCGCGCTCACCATCTCGGGCGCCGTGGTCGCCTTGGCCGTTTCAATGTTCCTGTGCGGCGGGCCGTTGCCCGAAAACCTGTGCCGGGCCCTGGGAGGTTCCCTCAACGGTTCGCTAGCCTACGCTCCGGCACTTGGCTCTCTCATAGTGATCGGCATCATTCTCCATCGCCGCAAACACGCGGCTACCGATTGGGTCCTGTCCGCCATGTGCGTGTTCACCGTCTCTCTCGTTTTTCGGACCATCGATGGTTGGCCAAAGGGGCATGCATTGGGGTGCATGGTGCGTGACATGGGCGAACAGACGGTCCATCTCGGTACTCACCCGCTATGGCACATTCTCAACGCTGTGACGCTCTATCTGCTATTGCGCGCGGCGATTGAAAACGCACCTGCTTCGAGCACCACCTGACGTTTCGCCGGATAAATTTTTCTCCAACGATTGAACCTTCTGCCTCCCTGCCGCGACCAAGGATCATGCGGGCGGCAGGAACGCTCACCCATTTCAGATACTAAGCACAGTTCAGCCGCCCTCCATCACTCACTCACCCTGGGAGGGTAAAATGTTGAAGAAAATCGCAAAATTAATCCTGACATTCGCCACGCTTTCGTTGGGAGCTCAGCACGCTCAGGCGGCTCGGGACGTTGATGTTCCTTCTGCCAATATCACAACGACGTTTAGCGGAAGTGGTGTCATTGAGGTCATTTCGACCGACGGGAATAAATGGACGGAAGTCAAAGGTTCCAACCTGGTGTTCCCGGTCAAAGTCGACATCAGCGTACCCTCTGGCTTTGTCCGCGGATACAGGATCGCCGCGGGCGCCAAGACCATCAAACATGAGCTTTTTGCGCCGTTCAAGCCCACGCAGTTCAGTCAGACGATGTCCCCGTCGGGTACGACGGGTGAGTGGAAGAAGCAATGGAAAGAATCAGTTATTGCAAAATGCAATGCGCAACTTTCGGGCGGAAAAGGCGTCGATGAAACGATTTCGCTGACACATGAGGTGGTCGTGGGACTGACGGCCTGGACCTCCAACGCATCGGGGCAGTCCAATGACGCGATGGTTCGGACCACACAGGCTTCGTTTCCCCTGAAGTGTATCGGCAAGCCAAAACCAAATCCGCATACCGCCACCAACGATATCGGTTTTGACCACGGCGACATGAAGATCAGAGGCATCAAACTTTTCCTCACAACCTATTCCCACGCATACTCGCAGCCAAACCCCGGAACAAAGTGCAAAAAGGTCAAACTCCTCGTCAGGCTCAACGCGAGCAAGAAGGGCTCTGTTCGGTTCAAGCTTTGGAAGAATGTCGGTGGCACGATGACCAGCAAGGTGATCGATGCCTGGGCCGCACATGACGGTAGTGGCGGCTTCAAGGCAGAGCATTCGGAGTGGATTTCGGTGAACAAGACAACCTATGTCCAGGCCAAGGCGGAAGAGATGGTCAACCCCATTGGTCTTTCGACCCCATGGGAGGACATCACCCTGCACTGCACGGGTGCCGGCGGTGAAGGTCTGACCACCGATCTGCCCGGCGGAGACGATCCTCTGCCGCCAACTCAGAAACTGACCGGCGATTTCTCGTTCATCGACAATGGCGGCACCAAATGTCCGCGCCAGGGGAAAGCGCTGATCAATTTCATACCGCTAGGCCCGCAAAATGTGCACTATTCGTTGGATTGTCTGCACGGTCATTTTTCCGGGGTCGCGCAGACCGTGCCCGACGGGAAGGGTGGCTATGTCGCGCCGGCACTGGTGAGCTTCGACATCGACAAGACCTTGCACGCGAAATGCGCGCTGAAAAGCGTAGCGCCCGGCAAGCCGAAGGTGCACGCGCTCAAGGGTCACCTGTTCCAATGCGTCAAGCGGACCTTTGACCCCGTCACCAACGACTTTGGGTCGGATTCGCGGCCGCCAACAGACTCGTCGACGCCGAACAAGGTCGTTATCGATCCGCCGCGCGTGGTGCCGCCAAACACCGGTCCCACCGTTATCGTCGACCCCGTCAAGATCTCATGTGTCCGTGGTGCTGTTCGCAACAACAGTTGCTACTGCCCGCCCAAGCACAAGAAGACGCAGATAGGTCGGAACAAGTGGCGCTGTGACCCGATCGTGGTCGATCCGCCCAAGACACCGCCGGGCACGGGTCCGAACGTGATCGTCGATCCAGTCCGGATTACCTGTCTCCGTGGTGCCGTTCGCAACAACAGTTGCTACTGCCCGAGCAAGCACAAGAAGGTCAAGATTGGCCCGAACGCATGGCGCTGCAACAAGGTTGTGATCGACCCGCCCAAGACGCCGCCGGGTTCTGGCCCGAATCGGGTTGTTGACCCGCCCCGCAGGATTTCCTGCAAAAACGGCGTGGTCCGCAGAAACAACTGCTTCTGCCCGCGCACCCACAGGAAGGTCAAAGTCGGTACGAACGCCTGGCGTTGCGTGAAAAAGGCCACCGTTGTTTCCCCGAAGAAGGGTGGCTCCTCGCTGAACCTCCGCAAGCCAACGCGCAAGGTTGCACCACCGGTACGTATCGCGCCGAAGAAAAAGAAGAAAAAGAAGTCCAAGAAGCGCCGTTCGTCGAACAACAGTGGTGCCACACAGATGAGGCTCATGCGCCGGCGCTAGAAACGCCATAAGGCTCAACGCAAAACGAAGCATGCGCGCGCCCCGTGACTAAGCGGGGCGCGTTTCGTTTGGAACTCACTGTTTTGGGTCGATGGCGATATCGGCGGTTTCTTCCTTTCCATCAGGAGAAAAGATCAGTCCGACATTGCATTGGTTTGCATTCTCCCAGTTTCGGCACATGGTCTCAAACGCTGCAACGAGCGCCTCTCTGTTCGGCATGCCGCAGAGCTCTGTCGGGAAATGAAAGCCGATCGACAGATTGATGCTCATGATGCCGCTCCAACCGGCAGGGTAACACCAGCGCGTGCGCAGGCACTCCTGTCCGCCTGCCTTGTGGCATTTCTCGCGTGCGCATTTAAACGCGTTGTCCGCGTTGTCAGCGAAGCAATGCGTATGGGCCTGCTCGGGTGCTGTAACAAAGGCAACGCCTTGCTGGCCGGCAAGAGCTGGAGAGGTGAGCAGAAATAGAATTAGCACTGTCGCGGTGCGGAGAAATCGCTTCATCGTCCGAAATTACGCTTGAAGCTGGATGATCACAATGTGTGGTTTGAGCAAGATGGTGCCAAAAAGAAACCCCCGCTGAAGCGGGGGTCCTGAAATTGTTTCCAAATTGAACCGGGAGAAATCCAGGGTTCGATATTGAGATGCGAAAACAGAGGTCTAGCTACATCCGCTGGTTGCTCCGCAAGTGTCGCACTTCAGGCAAGTGCCGTTTCGCACCAGTGTGAAGTTGCCGCAATCGCCACATGCCTCGCCTTCATAACCCTTTACGCGGGCCTCCATTATGAGGTCGGTCTCGCGGCGTTCACCGAGCCCTGAGACAGGGTTGGCAGCGGCCGGAGGGGAGAGTGCCTCCTCGACCGCCGCCGCAGCACCAAGGCTGCGCGGCTGTGGTGGTAAACTGTCGGGCGCTAGGGAGGAGCTCGTGGTTTGGGATACGCCCGACGATCCAGCCCCCGCTGCGACCGCTTCAGCCTCGGCGGTGTTCCCCGCCACCACAACCAGCTTGTCGTTAAGCCGGCCGCGGGTAAACCCGTGACTTACAAACTGCGTTGCCGCGCTACTCTCGCCCCTGCCTTCGCTGACACCCTTGCCCAGAACGGTGCCGCCGACATCAGCCGGGTCGACATGGGCAAGCTCGTGACGATCGAGATAGGACACGGCGAGTTCGCGGAAAATATAATCGAGGATCGATGTGGCGTTCTTGATCGAATCGTTGCCCTGCACGAGGCCAGCCGGTTCGAACCGGGTGAATGTGAAGGCGTCAACGAATTCTTCCAGCGGTACGCCATATTGCAAACCGACCGACACGGCGATGGCGAAATTATTCATCAGCGACCGGAACGCAGCGCCTTCCTTGTGCATGTCGATGAAGATCTCACCCAGACGGCCGTCTTCGTATTCGCCAGTGTGCAGATAGACCTTATGGCCGCCAACGATTGCCTTTTGCGTGTAGCTCTTGCGGCGGTCCGGCAGGCGCTCGCGTTCAGCCGTCTCACGCACGCGCTCCACGACCCGTTCAACGATTTTCTCAGCGATTGCTTCAGCGCGCTGCGCGGCGGGCTGGTCGCTGGCGATCGCCTCGAGCGTGTCTTCCTGCTCATCATCGTCCTGGCCAAGCACCTGAGCGTTAAGCGGCTGGGAGAGTTTCGAGCCATCGCGGTAGAGCGCGTTGGC
>DEIT01000121.1:24824-28252 GCA_002352635.1 Hyphomicrobiaceae bacterium UBA2767
GTCATTGCTCCACAGCAATACACGTTGGCCTCGTCGATTTCTGATCTGGAGAAACCGATTTCGTCGAGCAGATCGAAGTCGGGAGCGTCCAGCAACTCCGGTTCAATACCAAGTGTGCCGGTGCAGAATTCTTCGCCAAGCGTCCACTTGTTAAAGACGAATTTGATGTCGAACGCACTTCCGAGTGCGCCTTCAATTGTCTCTAGCGTCTCGTCATTGAATCCCTTGGCCTTAAGTGCTTCGTGATTGACGCCTGGTGCATCCTCGAGCGTCCCGCGACCCACCGCGTAATTGATGATGCCCGAGATCGTTTCGTCATCATATCCAAGGGTGGAAAGCGCCTCAGGCACTGTACGGTTGATGATCTTGAAGTAACCACCACCGGCGAGCTTCTTGAACTTCACCAGAGCGAAGTCAGGTTCGATGCCGGTCGTGTCGCAGTCCATTACAAGCCCGATGGTGCCTGTGGGCGCGATGACAGAGGACTGAGCATTGCGGAACCCGTGCTTGCGGCCAAGCTCCAGCGCGCAGTCCCAGGCGGTCGCCGCATGGGCAACAAGCCGTGCATCAGGGCAGGAGGCATGATCAAGGGGTACAGGTGCTGTTGCCAGCTTCTCGTAGCCTTTGGCCTCGCCATGAGCTGCGCGGCGGTGGTTGCGGATCACCCGCAGCATATGGCGCGCGTTCTCTTTGTATCCGGGGAAGGGGCCAAGCTCGCCAGCCATCTGGGCTGATGTGGCGTAGGAGATGCCGGTCATCAACGCGGTAATGGCACCGCAGATTGCGCGGCCTTCCTCTGAGTCATAGGAAATACCGCTCGCCATCAGCAGTCCGCCGATGTTTGCGTACCCGAGACCAAGAGTTCGATAGACGTAAGACAACTCTGCGATCTGGCGCGAGGGAAATTGCGCCATCAGCACCGAGATTTCCAGCACGATGGTCCACAAGCGCACCGCATGCTCGAATTTCTCGACGTCAAAATTGCCGTCTTCCTGGCGGAACGTCATGAGGTTCAGCGAGGCCAGATTGCACGCCGTATCGTCGAGGAACATGTATTCCGAGCACGGATTCGAGGCGCGAATTTCCCCGCTTGCCGGACAGGTGTGCCAGTCGTTGACGGTCGTATGGAACTGGATGCCGGGATCAGCGCAAGCCCATGCCGCGTGGCCAATCGATTCCCACAGCTCAGTTGCGTTGACCGTCTCGGCAACCTCGCCGTCGGTACGCTGGATCAGATCCCAGTCTCCGCCGGCTTCGACCGCCTGAAGAAACTCGTCCGTGACCCGAACCGAGTTGTTGGAATTCTGGCCTGAGACGGTGAGGTAGGCCTCGGAGTCCCAGTCCGTATCATATGTCCGGAAGTCGATTGCCTCATAGCCTTGCCGGGCAAACTGTATGACCCGCTGGGTGTAGTTGTCAGGAACGTTTGCTTTCCGTGCTGCGCGGATCTCTCGCTTTAGAGCAGGGTTCTTTTTCGCATCGAAGCAGTCGTCGCCATCGGCGTCGCAATTGATGCAGGCCTTCATCACGGCAGAGAGTCGCTCGGCGCAGATCTTTGATCCCGTTACAAGGGCCGCAACCTTCTGCTCTTCGCGCACTTTCCAGTTGATGTAGTTCTCGATGTCAGGATGATCGACATCGACTACGACCATCTTTGCAGCACGTCGGGTGGTGCCGCCGGACTTGATGGCGCCGGCCGCGCGGTCGCCGATGCGCAGGAAGCTCATCAGGCCTGAGGATTTACCGCCACCTGAAAGGGGTTCATTCTCGCCGCGAAGGTGGGAGAAATTGGACCCGGTGCCGGAGCCGTATTTGAATAGGCGCGCCTCGCGCACCCACAAATCCATAATGCCGTTTTCGTTGACCAGATCATCTTCAATCGACTGGATGAAGCAGGCGTGCGGCTGGGGGTGTTCATAAGCAGTTTCTGAGAGCCGCAACTCGCCGGTCTTGTAGTCGACATAGAAATGCCCCTGGCTTGGCCCGTCGATCCCATAGGCCCAGTGCAGGCCGGTGTTGAACCATTGCGGAGAATTAGGGGCAGCCATCTGCATGGCCAGCATGTAGCGGTGCTCATCGAAAAAGGCCTGGGCATCTTCCTCGCTTGAGAAATAGCCGCCTTTCCAGCCCCAGTAGGTCCAGGTTCCAGCCAAACGGTCGAATACCTGCCGGGCATCAGTTTCGCTGCCGGAGCGTTCATCTTCGGGCAGCTCGGACAAGGCCTCGTCGTCTGTTGCAGCGCGCCACAACCAGGAGGGAACCGTGTTTTCTTCAACCCGTTTCAACCGGGCAGGCACACCCGCCTTGCGGAAATATTTCTGTGCCAGAATATCCGCGGCTACCTGGCTCCAATGCTTGGGAACTTCGAACTTTTCAAGTTGGAAGACGACGGAACCGTCCGGATTGCGGATTTCACTTGCCGCCTCCCGGAACTCGATTGCGTCATATGGTGACTTCCCTGCTTCAGTAAACCGCCGCTCAATGCGCATTTTCCAATTCCCCGAATTTCACGACCGCTTGTCCCACATGACACGCGATACCAACCGTTGCTGACAACGGCTCCCAATCTTTCTGCTAGACACGTCCCCGTTTGAGGCTTGTCGCCTCTCTTGTTTGTGTCTCTCTCGTTCCCAAACGCTCGTTTGGCCTCAAAACCCTCTATCAAGAGAGCCGGCGAGGAAGGCCGTACCCGCCTCGCACACGCCTTCCACCCATCCTGCCCGCCTTGAATAAGGCTCAGGGCACAAGGCCCTAGCGAACCGGAAGTGTGCAACGCGGTACAGCCCGTTCAGAGAACATCGGGCGGTGACTTGCCCGAAGAAACAGTACCGTCGCGCGATTCTGGTACGGCGTCAAGATATAGTATGAATAAGGTTAAGATGCGCTAAATGTGGTATCTATAGCAAGAACAACCTGTGCAGGAAAGCGTGCACAAGTTGTGGAAAATCTGGGGAATTTTGACTGAACTGTCGCTGAAAGCCCCGTCGGACGCAGGGCAGAGAGCCTTACTCGTAGGAACGCCGAGCTTACACCGATTCGATGTGCCGTAAAGCGGCAGGAAAAGCTCAGAATAGAAAATTCAAGGTGCGAGTGCGTTGCTTGACCCGACTGAGCGGGTCATATGCACTGAGTGCTCTTTAGTCTAACGGAAGAAGCGCAATTAGTGCACATATTCTACTTGGACAACCTGTGACTCGTATGACAATCTGCGGGCGCGGGGTTTAATTCGAAAGTTTAGAGTGCATGACGATGAGTCCAAGACAATTTCGCCAGTGGCGGAAATCACTGGGCCTGAAGCAAAAGGAAGCTGCCGAACTTCTCGGGCTGAAAAAGCGGATGATCCAGTATTATGAAAAAGGCGAGAGGGACGGGAAGCGGATTACCATTCCCAAATATGTTCGCCTGGCCTGTTACGCGGTCGTCAGTGG
>DEIT01000121.1:28375-30617 GCA_002352635.1 Hyphomicrobiaceae bacterium UBA2767
CATCTGAGGCATCAAGCGGCGAGCAGGGATGGGACTTTTCAAAGAGATATTTGCCTGGTGGACTGGAAACACCTATGGCACGCGTCTGTTCACGCTGCGCAAAGGCATATTCGTCGGCGAGGATGAGTTGGGAAACCGCTATTACCGCGAGCGAAAAGGAAAACGGCGCTGGGTCATTTACCGCGATTTGGCTGAAGCATCGAAGGTTTCTCCAGACTGGCACGGCTGGCTCCATCATACGGTCAATGAACCGCCGACAGAGGAAGACTACACCCCTAAGCCATGGCAAAAGCCACACCGCCCCAACATGACCGGCTCACCAGGCGCCTACCGGCCGCCAGGAAGTACGCTCGTACCAGGCGACAGACCTCCTGCCACTGGCGATTATCAACCTTGGACACCGGAGTAGAACCCTCCTTCCGTGACGGTCGTCTCTGCAGGATGAACATTTGCCTTCGTCTTGCCATCGTCGCGTCAGACACACGTGCCTGGCATGCAGCTCAACAAATGCCGGCGAATTGCAAACTCAGCTTTGAGTCTGGGACGAAGCTGTACTAAGACGATGGAAATGGATGCGGGCGAGGCAATGACAACGACAAGGAACAGCAGTGAAGGATGCCGGTGGCTCCTTGCACTGGTTTTTGCCTGTACCACCTTCTCAATCAGCGCACAGGCGCAGAAGATTGAAAATCCGATCGCAGTTTTTGCCGCACTCGACAAGGTGACTGCACGCATTTCGCCTCTTGAGATTCCTATTGGTGAAACCGTCAGGTTCGGTGCACTCACGGTGACGCCGCGGGTATGTTACACGCGGCCGCCGACAGAACCTCCGCTTACTTCCGCCTTCGTCGAGGTTGAGGAAGTCAAGCTATCCGGAGAGAAACACCGCATATTTACCGGCTGGATGTTTGCGCATAGCCCTGGGCTTCACGCAGTGGAGCACCCGGTATTCGACGTCTGGCTGACAAGCTGCAAGACAAATGAACCTGAGCAGCCGGCTGAGAGTTTGGAGAATTCACCCCCGCCGAGTAACGCCCGATCCAACTGACGTTGAAAAGTTTCCCGTGACACTTCCATCGCGCCAAACCGGACGAGGTGCTCGGTAAGAAACTGGGTGTCGAGGAGACTGAAGCCGCCAAACTTCAACCGTGCTGCCAGATAGATGAGCGCAATTTTACTCGCGTCCCTTTCACGCGAGAACATGCTTTCGCCGAAAAACGCGCCCCCGAGCCGAACTCCATAAAGACCGCCCAGCAATTTGCCATCGCGCCACATCTCGATAGTGTGGCAATGCCCGAGTTCGAACAGTTCGCCATAGAGTGTGCGGATACGTTTGTTGATCCATGTGGTTTGCCGTCCGGGCTGAGGCTCCGCGCATCCGTCGATAACTGCCTCGAAATCATTGTCGACACGAATCTCGAACTGTTCCTGGCGAATCGTGCGCGCGAGACGGCGCGGCACATGAATTGAATCGAGCGGCAAAATGCCCCTGCGTTCTGGTTCAATCCAGTATAGGGCCGAGTCTTCGGCGCTTTCAGCCATCGGGAATATTCCGCACGCATAGGCCTTGAGCAGAACTTGCGGCGTAATGTCGACCATGATGTCGTTGATGGAAGCCATGTTTCGGAATGTTCGCTACGGACTTGCCGAATCCAGACTAGGATTTTTTCAGATAATTTTCGAGCCAATGAATGTCATAGGAACCATTGACGATGTCCGGTTCTGAAATGAGTGCCGTGAAAAGCGGGATTGTCGTGTCGATACCCTCGATGACGAACTCGCCGAGTGCCCGCTTCAAGCGCATCAGACATTCGTTGCGATTGCGCGCATGCACGATGAGCTTACCGATCAGGCTGTCGTAGTAAGGCGGTATTGTGTAGCCGGCATAGGCACCAGAATCGACACGCACGCCCAATCCACCTGGCGGGTGAAATTGCCTGATCCGACCAGGCGAGGGGGTAAACGTCTGCGGATGCTCGGCATTGATGCGGCATTCGATGGCATGGCCCTCGAAGCGAACATCTTCCTGACTGAAACTCAAGGGTGCACCTGACGCGATGCGGATTTGTTCAATGACGAGATCAATTCCGGTGATCATCTCAGTCACCGGATGCTCCACCTGGAGACGTGTATTCATTTCGATGAAATAGAATTCACCATCCTCATAGAGAAACTCTACCGTTCCTGCGCCGCGGTAGTTCATTTCTTGCATGGCGTGGGCAACAGTTCCCCCGATGCGGGC
>DEIT01000121.1:30776-32437 GCA_002352635.1 Hyphomicrobiaceae bacterium UBA2767
GCCGTGGACACAGCTGTGTCGAGATCGTTCGGGGTCTCGGCAACCTTCATGCCACGCCCACCACCACCAGCTGCCGCCTTGATCAAAACCGGGTAGCCAATTTCTTGAGCGACAGATTTCGCGTCATCACCGGGGGAAACCGCACCCTTTGATCCTGGGACAACCGGTATTCCCAGGGATACTGCTGTCTCCTTGGCTGCAATCTTGTCGCCCATGGTCCGGATGTGTTCCGAGGTCGGACCGATGAAGGCGATTTGATGCTCTTCGAGAATTTCGGCAAAACGGGCATTTTCAGAAAGAAACCCATATCCGGGGTGGACGGCGTCGGCGTTGGTGATCTCGCACGCGGCGACGATTTGCGGCACGTTCAGATAGCTGTCCCCTGGCCTTGGCGGACCGATACAGACGCTCTCGTCGGCGAGTTTTACGTGCATCGCGTCTTCGTCGGCCGTGGAATGAACAGCGACAGTGGCTATGCCGAGTTCCTTGCACGCCCTCAGGACCCGCAGCGCGATTTCCCCGCGATTGGCAATAAGGATCTTATCAAACATGAACTTGGTCCATCGCCGGGCCGTATGCTCGCTACTTGTCTATTCGATCACGACGAGGGGTTCGCCGAATTCAACCGGTTGGCCGTCTTCAACCAGAATCTCGAGCACTGTACCCGAGCGCGGAGAAGGTATCTGGTTCATCGTCTTCATTGCTTCCACGATTATTACGGTCTGACCTTCGGTGACCGTTGCACCCACTTCAATGAAGGGAGGAGAACCAGGTTCCGNNCGCCCGGTAGGCGGTGCCGACCATCGGCGAGATTACGGTACCAGGATGGTTTGGCCGTGCCGGTTCGTTTGAGCTGCCGCTTGCCGGCGGAGCGGGTGTACCTACAGGCGGCGAAACTACGGTGGTTGCCACTCCCGCTGCTGCACGCGCCACCCGAACACGCAGATCCTTGTGCTCGATCTCGATTTCAGTCAGACCAGTTTCACTGAGCAGGTCCGCAAGATCGCGTATAAGCTCCTCGTCAACGGATGAGGATTTCGTTGTCTTTTTCTTATCCGGCATTCCCAGCTCCGCTGTTCCCCCGCAAGACCATTGACGTCAGCTCTCCGCCGCGTCAAGTCGCTCAGCCAGCGCTTCGACCGCCAGCTCATAACTCTTTACCCCGAAGCCGCAGATGACACCAACGCAGGCGACGGAAATATATGAGTGATGCCGAAATTCTTCACGCTGAAAAACGTTCGACAAATGCACCTCGATGCAGGGGACATCCGTCGCGAGCAGGGCATCCAGTATTGCAACGGACGTATGTGTGTAGGCCCCCGCGTTGATGATGAGACCAGCAGCATTCGCACCAGCCTCCTGAATCCAGTCTACCAGCTCGCCTTCGGTATTGGACTGGCGGAACTCGATTGCCAGCTCATACTGCGCCGCGCGGGTGTTAACGCGATTGCGTACGTCTTCAAGAGTTGCGTGGCCATAGACTTCCGGCTCGCGCTGGCCAAGCAGGTTCAGGTTCGGACCGTTCAAGACATAAATCGGTTTGGACATATTGTGGCGCCGTCAAAGACGTGATTGTGAAACACGGCGGTCAGATGCGCAAACTGGCGCTGACTGCCGGGCGCCCCCTGTACCAGTTTTCGCCAGACGTTGCAAAATTGCGC
>DEIT01000230.1:0-224 GCA_002352635.1 Hyphomicrobiaceae bacterium UBA2767
TATTTTGCTTTTACCGCCGATGTCGACAAGGCCGAATTTGAACGGTTGTTCGTGGACCGCGGCGCGGAGATACAACTGGCCGGAATTGGCGCGTTCAACCATATCCGCAATTTGGCTGACAAAGAGGAAGCCTCGAGCATTGGCATTACCAAACGCGAGCGCGAGTGCCTGCTATGGCTTGGCCGTGGTCTGCGGTACGACCAGATCGCGGACCGGCTGGGAGT
>DEIT01000230.1:315-2734 GCA_002352635.1 Hyphomicrobiaceae bacterium UBA2767
CTGGACCCCTAAGACCTCCAATCCAACGAGGCGGCACTGGCTTCGCTGGCCGAATTATATCCATTCTTTGAACCCGCCCAGCCCACCTATGGGAATCCATAGCTTGTGCTGCCGAAATCGAACTCGCATTCTTGTATGAATCGACAACGATGGCAGAGGTAAATGCCTAAATGACGTGGCGGTATAAAAACTCATCGATTGCACCGGTACAATCGGTCGAACCGGACCAGACAGGGTCGGACCTTGCGCTGGCGGATATCATAGAGCGCGTGCGACGACTGCGAAGCCGTGCCGGCTATCATGATCTCAAGATGCTCGCATATCTTCTGCACATGGCCGAGATCGAGGCATCTGACATGTTGGCCGATGCTGCCAACCAGAATGTTCCGGAAGAAGAATAGACACCACTTGCATGTGTCCAGTCTGGGCGTGACGTTCATTCAGCACCGGAAGCCGTATGTCACCTGTCTGAACGGCTCAACATAAGGCCGAACATAACCAGGCTTGCTGAAACAAACCGCCAGACGCCAAAACCCTCCTTCAGGATGAAGGTTGAGACCAGCGCCGCGAACAGCACGCTCGTTTCCCGCAATGCCGACACCATACCCATGGGAGCCAGGGCGAGTGCCCAAACGATAATCCAATAGGCACCGACCTGCATTGCGCCGCCAAAAAAACCACGCCCGAGGTTAGCCTGGGCCACGCGCCAGATAGAACGGCGTTTCCACAGCCATGCGAGAGCGAAGGTCAACAACCCGTCTCCGATCGTCAGCCAAACGGCGAAGCCCAGAATGGAGCCTGCCTGCCGGGCCCCAAGACCATCCACAACCGTGTAAGACGCAATGCAGGCGCCCGTGGCCAGCGCAAACAGGACGGCTTTTTTGTTGATGCTGGTTGCGCCTGTTTTGTCCAGCGTAAGCGTCATCACACCCACCGAGAGGCAAACGACACCAATCATCGCAGTGGGTGGGATATATTCTCCGGCAAACAGCACAGCACCAACAGTCACCAGCAAAGGCGCTGATCCGCGTGCTATGGGGTAGACTTGGCCAAGATCACCGTGATCGTAGGCTATCGGCAAAAAGAAATGGTAAGCCGTGTGCAGGAGTATGGTCAGAAAGAGCAGCGGCCAGCTTGCGGGGTCGGGACTCTCGACAAAAAACAGAAAGGGAAGAGAAATAAGGCTGCCCGACAGCGTGACGAAGGCCATGACGGCCACGCGGTCGCCGCTGATCTTGATGAGCGTGTTCCAGCCTGCGTGCAAGGCGGCTGCAAGCAGAACCAGTCCAGCGATTTCGATGCTCATGGGCGTACTGCGTTCCTGGCGTTGCCCTGGTTGGCGAACTCACGAACCGTATATGCCGCCCTCACTCTTGGAAAGATCGGTGTACCACGGCTTGGGATCGGTTCCTCCCATCTCCGCTTTGAAATAATCTGTCCAATACGTCTGAAATCCGCGCTAGGGTCGCTTTCCTGAGCTGCCAGAGGTTCAATTCGGCTGGCATCATCGCACTGATATCAGAGGGCAAAGATCAATGGCATGGACTTATCTCATGTTCGCCGGGCTGTTTGAGGTCGGCTGGGCGGTCGGCCTGAAATATACCGAAGGGTTCACGAAGCCCTTGCCAACCGTATTTACGGTGGCAGCTATGGTTGTGAGTCTTTTCCTTCTGGGTCTTGCTTTGCGCGAGTTGCCGCTTGGGACCGCTTACGCGGTGTGGACTGGTGTCGGCACTGTGGGCACCGTCATATTGGGCATTGTGCTGTTCAACGATGCCGCTGACATCATACGGCTTGGATGCATCGGCCTGATCGTTGCCGGCATTGTGGGATTAAAGCTGTCTTCGGCGATTTGAAGAAGATCGACTGTAAAGATGAGGCGTTGGACAATTCGCCTTCACGTCATCAACAAGTTTATGAGTGCCGTAATCCCGCCGATTGGCGATACCATACCTATCAAAAAGAGGCTGGTCAGCGACAATAAAACGAAAGAGCCGAATATCACGGCGTACCAGACGTTTCTCTCGGCTGTCCTCTGTTTGAAATTTCGGTACACGTAGAAGAACGCGAAGAGTTCAGCCGCGAAGATCAAAATTACAAGACTATTGTTACCTTTGAAAAGCATCGCCAGCTGCTCGGCGATCAAAGCGCACATCGTGAGGACAAAAAAGAAGCTGATCGGGTTGTAGAGGCTCACGGCGTAGCTCTCACCGCCTCCACTGTCTCACCGATGACGGCTGTGATCTGGCGGCAGTCGGCCTCGTCGAATGTGAGCGGTACGCGCATGTCGCAGAGCCCGGCAAGGATACGGCGTGTATTGGGTAGTTCGACCGGATTGTCGATATAGCGCCAACTGTCGAAGCGGCTGGTGAAGCCCGCCGGTTCATCCGCCCCGAACCATTTCACCTCAACACCGCGG
>DEIT01000114.1:0-569 GCA_002352635.1 Hyphomicrobiaceae bacterium UBA2767
GGCCAGCTTGTGACAGGGTCACTGATGGACTATGCGCTGCCGCGCGCCGATTCCATGCCACACATGGAACTTGGATATTATGAGGACGCGCCAACGGCCAAAAACCCGCTTGGCGTCAAAGGCGCCGGTGAGGCCGGCTGTTGCGGTGCACCACCGGCAATCGTGAATGCAGTGCTCGACGCCTTGAAAGAAGATGGCGTCACGCATATCGACATGCCACTGACGCCGGAGAAGGTCTGGCGCGCAATTTCCGAAGCGGCGAAGTAGCGCTACTCGGCTGCCTCCCGGATTGCGCCGATCTGCCCTGCCTGTTCGCCCAGGAACCGGGCAACGGCCATCATGCCTGCACGCTCCGTACCGGCGATGCCGGCAGCTGCTTCAGCCTGACCGTTGTAGTTGGTATTGATGTTGATGTCGTAAGTCCACGCCCGCCCCTCGTCATCGAACAGAAACTCAACACCGGCAATCTCGATATCCTCATTCCGGAGCATCTCTTCAAACAGCACGATGTCGGGATGGGTGAAGTCAGTCAGCACCTGGAACTTGTTCGGCTCATCGGCCTTCTCACC
>DEIT01000114.1:599-3437 GCA_002352635.1 Hyphomicrobiaceae bacterium UBA2767
ACCGAATAAAGGTGCCTTCCGCCGACAAATTCATTTCTGATGATGAAGGGCTTGGCAGGCTGGATATAGGCCTGAACCACCATAGTCGTTTCGAGCGATGCGTCGAGGTGACCTGCTTCCACGCTCTCCACCAGAGCACCTCCACTTTCGAAGAGCTGCACACCAGCACCCTTTCCGCCGCAGTCGGGCTTGAGGATGACAGGGCCGTCAAAGGTCAACGCGGCCTGGGCAATATCAACTCTGCCCACAGCTAGAACGGACCGTGGTGTACGAATGCCAGCCCTGTCCAGTACCGCCGCCTGGCGCGCCTTTGAGATTTCGAGATCGAGCGCCCGGGCCTTGTTCACCACGCGTCGACCATGGGTCTGAAGGTTTTCCAGCAATGCCAGAGTGAGTTGGGGTGCTGCCTTGTGAGCGCGTGTCCATGACGATGCGCTCATGCGATTGTAGTAGACACCCTCTTGGGGCGTTTTGGACAAATCGACCGAACGCCCACTCATATAGAGCTCATCCCATTCGAGCCCGTAGACGCCCAGCGCTTCAGCCAGTGGCGGCAGCCACTCTTCATTTTCGTGAATGACAAAAATTCGGCTCATGCTCGATACCCTTTTGTGCTTGCAGCGCGAGCGGCTCAAATTCGCCCGATCCAAAACTCAGTGCGCAGTTAGTCAGGTTGCGCAAAAAAATCAACGTTTACCGGGTGCATGGCTGCCATTCACAAAAAATAATTTACTGAAATGGATGTTGCTGAGAATAATATTCTAATTGCCGCATTCATGACGACAACGGCAAATAGCAAGGCCGGCTCAAAAAACCGCGACAATTTGGGGATTGGCCCTCTTCACGGGTTGCCGGAAAAGCAATCCGCCTCTACCAATATGTATATGTCCGAGAAGCAGCATGTTCTGGCCGCCAACGAAGCGTTCTACGCTGCGTTCAGAAATGCTGATTTCGAGGCGATGGAGGCGCTTTGGTCTCGCAGCCGGAAAGTGTCGGTGTATCACCCCAACTGGCCGGGCATCGCCAATCGTGACGCTGTCATGGAATCCTGGTACCGCATTCTCGTCTCAGGGAACCCGCCCCAAGTCGAAGCGAGCAACCCGACCGTCATCAAGACTGATCGCTCGGCTTTCGTGATCTGCAACGAAAATCTGGGAACAACCCAACTGATTGCAACGAACGTCTTCGTTCTTGAGGACGGCGCATGGCGGATGACCTGCCACCAGTCGAGCCGCCTGCCAGCTCAGGCCGAACAGAACGACAAGGCCAAAAAGCGCGAAGAATAGGCGCTATAGCGTCACACCGAACACGAACTTTTAGATTACCCGTCCACCATCCACTTCCAGACAAACGCCGGTAATGAACGCTGCCTCATCGCTGCAAAGGAACAGGGCAGCATTCGCGATGTCGGCAGGTCGGCTCATGCGTCCGAGCGGGATACCGGAGATGAACTGCTCTCGCATTTCCGGAGTGTCGGGACCGCCCATGAAGGATGTCAGAAGTGCGGTCTCTCCAATGACAGGATTGATGGCGCAAACGCGGATTTTCTCCGGGGCAAGCTCAATCGCCATCGATTTTGTGAGCGTGACCGCTGCACCCTTTGTGCCATTGTACCATGTGAGTCCTTCCCGCGGACGGATTGCGGCGGTTGACGCGATATTGAGGATAACGCCGCCGCCGCGCTTCTTGAGCGCGGGGACGCCGTGAATAGCGCCAAGATAGATACCCTTCACATTGACCGCGTAGACTTTGTCAAATTCTTCCTCACTGACTTCAAGCATCGGTTTGCGCAAATGGGTCGTTCCCGCATTGTTGACGAGAACATCAACACCCCCGAACTCTTTCTCTGCCAACTCAACCGCTTCGCCCACATCCGCACTGCTTGTCACATCGCACTTGACGAATTTCCCTTTTTTAAGCGAGCTCGCCACCGCTTCCCCGGCGTCTTCAGCAATGTCGGCGACGATGACGGCCGCCCCTTCATCACCAAACCGTCGCGCAATTCCCTCCCCGAATCCCGACGCTGCACCGGTCACGATCGCGACCTTGTCTTTGAGTCTCATGAAACGAACTCCCTCAGGCAAATTTGATGCAAATGTATTTCATTCCGTTGCAGCGACGTCGATGCCGTGCCTAAATTGGGGTTTATCGTCTTAGTCTTTTTCCCAAATGTCAGAGAATTGAGTTCTAATCGCGAACGGACTTGCGCGCCATGGACATTATCAAGCAATACGAAAGCACGGTTAAAGGCAAAGGCGGCCGTGTGGTTCTGCCCGAGGGATGCGATGCGCGCGTACTGCGCGCGGCGCGGCATCTCAAGGACAAGGACCTGGCGCAGCCTATCCTGCTCGGCGCGCCTGACGACATCGCCGAGGCGGCAAAAGAGGCCGGCGTTCCACTCGAAGGCCTTGAACGGCGCTGCACGGAGACCGACATTGCCGCGTCCGAGTTCGCTGCACACATTGAGGCAACGCGCGAAAAGATGACGCCTGAAATGGCGGAACGGCTCGTTCGTCGTCCGCTCTACTTCGGCGGCATGATGGTTGCTCAGAGGCAGGCCGAAACCATGGTCGCAGGCGTCTCCATTCCCACGCGGCGGGTTATCGAGGCGGGCATGATGACCGTTGGTCTTGCCGAGGGCATCGCGACACCCTCCAGTTTTTTTCTGATGGTCGTACCGGACTTTTTGGGGGAAGGGCCAAAGAGTTTCATCTATGCCGATTGCGGATTCAACGTCGACCCGACCCAAGAGGAATTGGCAGACATCGCAATCTCGTCGGCCGTCAGCGCCACCGAATTGCTGCCGGAGACGCCGCGGGTGGCAATGCTTTCTTTCTC
>DEIT01000252.1:0-12388 GCA_002352635.1 Hyphomicrobiaceae bacterium UBA2767
TTCCGCCGTTGCTCCCTCAGGGACCGCGCAAGCAGCTTGTCGAACCACTCAACTTCCGTCTTGTTGGGCTGGCGGAAGGTTATGCCGTCTTTATCGCTGGTCAACGCAGCGAGGACGGCTCCCATCGTGCCGGAATTCAAGATGGCCGAACGTGGACGCATCGCCGTCCATGTTCCCGCCACCTTGGCTGTCAGCGTAAACTCCAACTTGCAGGCCCGTGATGTTGCGGTCAGAGGCCTCCAGTTCGTGTCTCGGAAGCGGTAGCGGAGTTTCTTCTCTTTCACCAATGCGACAAGAAGGATGTTGCCTGAGCTGCTAGAAGAATAGGAAAGCAGGCTGTAGTTGCCAATGAAGCTAAAAGCAGCAAGCGGGCCCTGATTGACGAATCTAGCCGCCTTCTTTTGCTTTTGACGGCTAATCTCACCACCATTCGAGAGATTTATGTAAAATAGATGCTCCGGCTTGATGGGTTTCTTGTCGTTTGCCCAGCTGAAATCACCTTCGCGGCCAGGGCGCAGGAACAAACCGTCAAAACTCACGTCGTTACAACCCGCTATCGACAGCGCGGCAACAATCTCACGATCGCCTTCGATGAGCTTTTTGCGCAACCGCTCAATCTCATCCTTCAATTCTGCAATTTCCTGCTCAGCTTTTTGCAGGTCCGTCTTGAGATTCTGGTTGTCCTCGGCGAGTTGGCGGTTTTCTGTGTCGAGCCTTTTGTTTTCCGCCTCCAGACGGGCGATCTCCGCAAGCGACTTGTCGAGCAAGGCGCGGAGTTTGCGGACCACTTCGGCAGTGAACTCCAGCTGGCTCGTGGCCTCCTTCAGGCTCTCCTGGACCCCTTGTCCGCCCGTGTCGGGCCCAAGCTTCTGCGAGACCTGTTCGATGCGATCGCGCACCATCTTGAGTTGCTCGAGGATGTCCTGCACATCCTCTTGGGTCAGTTTGTTCGGTGTGTAATAGGGCAGCAGCAAAAGCATGAGGACCAGGAAGGCGCCCATGGCTTTGGTGACAACCGCCATGAGAGAGATGTCGAAAGTCTCGATGCTTCGGTGGGGACGTCGCATGAGCGAATCTTTGCCGTCCTAGAGTTGCCCTGTTTGCCCTACCCCCGGGTGTAAACCCGGTTGATCAAATTCTTCAGGCAGTAGTCAGCCGCCTGGTTCAACGTCAACTCCTCCGCTCGCTGCACCACATTCTGCAGCAGCACGAGGACGGCGCTCAGCACCAATGCGATAATGGTCGTGTAGAAAGCGACAGCCAGACCGGCGGTGACCTTGTCGAACGCAATATTCTGGGCGTCCTTCATGCCTTCCAGTGAAATCGAAATGCCAACCACCGTTCCGATGAAACCGGTGGTCGGGATGAACCAGACAAGGAACCGCATGGTCTGGTAAGCGAGGTCCACCCTATGGCTCATCAACTCAAGCGTGCTGGTGAAGATGGCCACGGTCTGATCCAGAGACTTGGATGTGATCAGTTGAAGAATTGAGAGATCCAAAAGGCGCGGCAGGAACGCATCTTCTCCGGCGTCCAGTTCGGCAACGCGCCGACGGATCGGCCCGAGTTGATCGATTTTCAGGACGCTGCTGTCGTCCTCGGGCAAAAGTTCGAGCTTCATGTAGCCGCGTTCACGCTGTGTTGCCCTCCACCGCACCCATAGATCGGCAAGTCCAACCGCACTCATGATGTACATGATGTTCTGGATGGTTAGGGGGTAGACGGGCCAGAAAAACGAGCTCTCAGCATAGTCGAACAGGAAAACCGCCAGAGGCGAGCCTTTGCCAAGTAGCAGGCTCCCTGCTGCGATAAACACGGCCGTCGCGCCAGCGGCAACAAGATAAGGTACAGGTATTAGCCGTCGCGTTCGCCCAAGCTTGTCAATTCCGACACTTGCCAGGCTCATAACCCCCCTCCAATACAATCTCGCACGTCAGACTAGTTTGCCGCGCCACGCAGGTCCAATCAAGAATCTGCGTAGTTCACGCGGGCAGAACCTTTCCGCGCAAAGCAAGATGTAGGAGGATCTATTGTTATTTGGTCTTCGGTACGCGTCGATACCTAGTGCAGCGTCTCCATCAGCCGGCGCATCAACTGCATGCGTGGCACCAGGGACGAGACCAGCAAGTGCTCGTGCAGAGTATGCGCGCCTTCCCCATCAACACCGAGGCCATCAAGTACAGGCAGCCTGTCGGCAAGAAAGTTGCCGTCGCTGCCACCGCCGGTGAATGTCCCGACGAGCTCATACCCAATTTCGGCCGCAAGTTCCTTGGCGTGAGCGAATAGGTCCAGGATCGCGGGCGTCTCCTCGAATGGAGGGCGCGTCATGCCGCCGTCGACCGTGAACGTCACGTCGGGGTCATAAGAGTCCAGGCCCTGAACCCAGGAGATCATCTCTTCAGCGACATCGAGATTGCGGAAACGGAAATCAAGCGACGCATTGCAATGCTCAGGGATGACGTTGGCTGCCGTGCCGCCCTGGATCATGCCGACATTGACAGTAAAGTTGCGGTCGTAGTCGGTCTTGCTTGCAATCTCTGCTATCTGCTTGGCCATCTCCACGATGGCACTGCGACCTTCCTTGTGGCGACTCCCTGAATGAGAGGGGCGGCCATGCGCGCGCATAACGAAACGGGCTGATCCCTGTCGCCCGGTAACGATTTTGCCACCGTCACGCGCGGGCTCAGTTACAAGCACGTATTTCGCATGCTCACCCGCCGCCTCGATGTGCTTGCGCGACGTCGTGCTCCCGGTTTCCTCATCGGAAACAAAGAGAAATCGGATAGGAAGCGACGTTTCAATACCAGCCTGCGCCAGTGTCCGGTAGGCCGTGACACCGAGGTAAGCGCCGCCTTTCATGTCATATATTCCGGGACCATAGGCCTTGTCGCCTTCGACACGGATCGGCAGGTCCTCAAGCGTTCCCACGGGATGCACTGTATCGAGATGGGAAAGCATGAGAATGCCCTTGCCATCCCCACCCCATGGCGAAGTTACAGCAACATGGCTCGCCCGGCCGTCCTCGCCAGGTATGCGCTCTATCTTGCAGTCGAGCTCCTTAAAGGTGGCGGACACAAGATCCATCATCTGCTCGACACGGCCTGCATCGCTTGTCGGGCTTTCAACTTCCACCCATTCCTGAATGCGGGTCAGAATTTCCTCAGACGAAGGCGTTTCCATGATTTCCAACTCCTCTTACATTCAATATTTCAGGCGCTTCACGCCGCGCCATTGTCGTTCAGATGACACGCAGATTCCCGCCCCGGCGCAATTTCCTTCAATTCCGGCGCCTCATTCCGGCAGCGCTCGAAGGCATGCGGGCAACGCGGATGAAAGTGACAACCTTTAGGCGGATTGATTGCCGAGGGGATTTCTCCCTTGATCGGGTGGAACTTCCGCTTGCGCTGGTCAAGCCGGGGCACCTCAGCGAGCAGGGCCTGCGCGTAAGGATGGTTCGGCTTGGCAAACATCTCATCCGCAGGGGCGCTCTCGACGATCCGTCCCAGATACATGATCATCACCCGGTCGGAGATATGTTCGACCACTCCGAGGTCATGGCTGATGAACAGATAGGTGAGGTCGAACTCCTCCCTTAAATCCATGAACAGGTTCAACACCTGTGCCTGGATCGAAACGTCGAGTGCTGCAATCGCTTCGTCACACACGAGGAACTCGGGCCGCACCGCGAGCGCGCGTGCGATGCCGATACGCTGGCGCTGGCCGCCGGAGAACTGATGGGGGTAGCGGCGTTTGAATTCAGGATCGAGCCCAACCCTTTGCAGCATTTCATCTACGTAACCGCTCAGTTCGTTACGCGGCACAATCTTGTGAAACAGCGGCGCTTCACCGATGATTCCTGCCACACGCTGGCGTGGATTGAGGGAAGAGAACGGGTCCTGAAAGATCATCTGAACCGCGAGCTTCGCTCTTTGTGCCTCAGCGTCCTCAAGCTCATCAAGGTCGCGACCTTTGAAAGAAATTTGTCCCGACGTGGGTTCCAGGATACCGGCTATCATGCGCCCGATGGTTGACTTGCCGCAGCCGGACTCTCCGACCAAGCCAACCACCTCGCCCTTGATGACGTGCAAATCCACGCCGTCGACTGCATGCACGACCTGTTCGTTGACCGGTGCACCGAGTTTGCCGGCAATGACCCCTGCCAGATCCGGTTTCTTGACGAACCGTTTTACCAGATCCCTGGTTGCGATCACTGGCGTCATGTCACCGTCTCCGCACGCTGCGGATGATAACAGCGCACCTGGCGACCGCGCACCGGCTTTGTCGTACCAGGCTCGATCAGGCATTCCTGATCATCGAACTTGCAGCGATTGCGGAAGGCACAGCCGGGTGGCAGGTTCAACAGCGAAGGTGTCATACCCGGGATCTGATAGAGTCGCTGACCACGTTTGTTGTGGCTTGGTACAGACCCGATCAGCCCGATTGTGTAAGGGTGCAGCGGCCGGTCGATAATGTCGTCAGCCTTTCCCTCTTCCACGATGCGCCCTGCATACATCACGCAAATATGGTCCGCGAGCCCAGCGACCACTGCCAGATCATGAGTGATCCAGATAAGCGCGGTCCCCGTCTTACGGCAGAGTGCCTGCGCCTCATGGATAATCTGCGCCTGAATGGTGACATCGAGCGCTGTTGTCGGCTCATCGGCAATAATAAGGTCTGGCTTGTTGATAAACGCAATGGCGATGGCAACGCGCTGGCGCATGCCGCCGGAAAGCTGGTGCGGATAGGACTTAAGGCGCTCTTCGGGTGAGGGAATTCCGACCTGTCCCAACGCATCACGCGCCTCTGCCCAGGCGGTCTGTTTGTCGACGTCACGGTGCGCGCGGATGGCCTCTGTCATCTGCGTATCGATACGCAGCACCGGATTGAGCGTCATCATCGGATCTTGGAAAATCATGGCAATGCGGTTGCCGCGAAGCTTCTGTAGGCGTTCTTCGCTGGCGCCGACCAGTTCCTCGCCCTGAAAACTGATCGAGCCGGAGACGACGCGACCCGGAGGATCGATGAGCCCAACGATCGAGAAACCCGTAACCGACTTGCCGGAACCTGACTCGCCCACAAGACCCATCACCTGACCGCTCTTGACCTCAAAACTCACATCGTTGACAGCCTTCACCACACCGACTTTGGTGTGGAAATGGGTGCGCAGATCGCGCACTGAAAGCGTGGGAGCAGACCGCTTGTTCATCGCTGAAGCCGCGGATTGAGAATGTCGCGCAACTGGTCGCCGACGAGATTAATCGAAACAATGGTCAGCAGGAGCGCGATGCCAGGGAAGAAACTGATCCAGTAACGCCCGCTCAGCATGTACTCGAAACCGTTCGCGATGAGCAGACCAAGGGACGGTTCCGTCTGGGGCAAGCCGACGCCAAGGAATGAAAGTGTCGCCTCAAGGGCGATCGCGTGAGCCGTCTGTACCGTGCCGACGACAATGAGCGGCGCCATACAGTTGGGCAGAATGTGATTGAAGAGAATGCGGTTGGAGCTCAGTCCCAGACATTGCCCCGCTTCCACATATTCCTTTGAGCGTTCCACCAGTGCAGTACCCCGCACCGTGCGCGCATAATAGGCCCATTGCACCGCCACCAGCGCGATCATGATCTTGTCAATGCCCTTGCCGAATACCGCCAGCAGCATCAAGGCGATCAGGATGGCCGGGAAAGAGAGCTGGATGTCGACGATGCGCATGATTACCGCATCGACGCGTCCGCCGGCATAGGCGGCCATGAGACCCACCGTTGAACCAATGATAAGCGCGATGAACCCGCTCATCACGCCAACGGTAAGCGAGATACGCAAACCGTAAAGAATAGCGCTCCACAGGTCTCGGCCTGCCCCGTCGGTTCCGAGAAGAAACGTATATCCGTCCGGGCTCTTGGTGCCCGGCGGAAGGCGGGAATCAAGAACACTCACCTGCGACAAGTCGTATGGATCCTGCGGCGCAATGACGGGCGCGAATAGCGCCACCAGAATGATCGCGACCAGCGTGACAAGCGCTGCCGTAGCGATATGGCTCTCCAGAAAATCCGAACGGAAGCGCTGGAACGGCGTCTCAACGCGGGCGCGGTCAGCTTCCTCCGCAATCACTTCAATTTCCGTCTGCTCTACGGTCGTCATGCTTCCCGTTCTCCCAGACGAACACGCGGATCGAGTATCGAATAGAGGATGTCCACGATCAGATTGAGGGTGACGAACATGAGCACAATGATGATGAGGTAAGCGACGATCACCGGGCGGTCGAGTTGCTGGATGGAGTCAATCAGCAATTTGCCCATACCGGGCCAGGCAAAAATCGTCTCCGTGACGACTGAGAAAGCGACAAGGCTGCCGAATTCGAGACCGATCACCGTTACCACCGGTATCAGAATGTTCTTGAGCAAATGCACGAACACCACGCGATGAGGTGAAAGCCCCTTGGCGCGCGCAAACTTGATGTAGTCCTGATGCACTGCCTCGCGCGTACCCGCGCGCGTCAGTCGGATCACCAGAGATATTTTCAAAAGCGCCAGATTGAGCGCGGGCATCAAGATATGTTGGAGCCCGTTTAGCGTGAACAGACTTGTGGTAATGCCGAGAAACGTTGCCGTTTCTCCACGCCCCGTTGAGGGCAACCACCCGAGCATCACAGCAAACACCATGATCATCATCAGCCCGACCCAGAAGGTCGGGAGCGAAAAACCGAGGATGGAACCGGCCATAATCGTCCGGGACGTGGAAGAATCCGGCTTCAGGCCCGCATAAAGCCCAAGAGGGATGCCGATGAAGACCGCCATCAGCAGTGCGGCAATTGCCAGTTCAAGCGTCGCCGGCATGCGCTGGACAATAAGCTGGAGAGCGGGCTCGCCGAAAATGAACGACCTTCCCAGATTTCCGGAGAAGGCGTTCTTGAGAAAGTACAGATACTGCTCGCCGACCGGTTTATCGAGACCGAGTGCGCGTATCGCATTCTCGATGTCTTCCTGGTCGGCTTCCGGGTTGATCAGCATGTCGACGGGATCGCCGACCACATTCACCCCGAAAAACACGATGACGGACATGATCAGAACGACCACTACGCTCTGCATCAATCTGCGAATGACGTATGCCGTCATACGACCATCTCCAGGGACAAGTCTTGACTGGAATGGAAAGGCACCGGCCCGATTGGGGCCGGTGCACTAACCTTTGTTGCTACTCTTCGACAACACCGACTGCCATGGTGGCTTCGTCGGTACGGGCTTTGTATTTCAGGCCCTTGCGAGTTCCCCACGTGTTGACTTGATAGTGCAGCGGGATGATCGCGACGTCACCGATGGCAACTTCGGTTGCCTTGGCAAGCAAGTCCTGCCGTTTGGCGTCATCGACTGTCGCGAGCGCTGTCTCTATCAGCTTGTCGACTTCGGGGTTCGAGTATCGACCCCGGTTAGACGCGCCAAAGCCCTTGCTCTTGTCGTGGGTATGGATCAGCGACTTGAGCGGCGAGGATGCCTCGCCTGAGCCTGCACCCCATCCGACGAGGATGAAGCTGAACTCCGGCGTCTTGTCCGGGCCACCGCGCGACGCACGCTTGAAGTATACCGAGCGCGGCATCGTTTCCACCGCGGTCTTGATGCCAACGCGTGTCAACATCTGCGCCACCGCTTCGGCGATCTTGGCATCGTTGATGTAACGGTCGTTCGGTCCGTGGATCGTCAACTCGAAACCATCCTTGAGACCGGCATCCGCCAGCAGCTTTTTGGCGCCTTCGGGATCGAAATCCACCGGCTTCAACTTAGGCGAAACACCAAAGAAGCCTTTCGGCAGAAGCTGTCCGGCCTTGATGGCAACGTCCTCCATCACCCGGTTGACAATGGCGTCGCGGTTGATGGATTTCGAAATCGCCGTGCGGACGCGCTGGTCCTTGAGCGGGTTCTTGATGTCACCACCACCTTTGGCTTTGACGAACGGTGATTTGTCGCGGTCATGATCGAGATGCAGATAAATGACACGGTTTGAAACACCTTGGCTGAGTGCGATTTTGGGGTCTTTCTTCAACCGTTCGATGTCGGTGGTGGGAACCTGGGCGATCATGTCCACGTCGCCTGCGAGCAGAGCCGCCACCCGCGAAGGCGAGGACTTGATCGGCTTCAGCGTGACCTCGGTCCATACGGGCTTGTCGCCCCAATAATCGTCGTTGCGGACATAGACGAATTTGTCGCCGGGCACATACTGCTTGAACTTGAACGGGCCGGTTCCGATGGCGGCCTTGCCGGAATTATAATCTTCCGTTGAGGCTTTCTCGCCGTTTTTCTTGGAAACGATCGAAAAGGTCGACATGTCGTTCGGCATCAGTGGATAAGGTTTCGGCGTTTTGATGTGAACGGTGTGGTCGTCGACTTTGACGGCTTCCTTGCCCTTGAGATAGGTACCGAAACCAGACGGGCTGTTCGGCACATTGACCGCTCGGGTGAATGTGAACACCACGTCGTCAGCGGTGAACGGCGAACCGTCATGCCACTTTACGCCTTCACGAAGTTTGAACTCCCAGGTTGTGTCATTGACCGGCTTCCAGGACACTGCAAGTCCCGGCACCAGTGCCTGGTTCTCATCCGTATGAACGAGCCGGTCAAACAGATGGCGCGCGAGCGCGTTATTGGGTGACAGGTTGTGAAAATGTGGATCAATTGAAGTTGGTTCGGACGCCAGTCCGATCTTGATATCTTTGGCGATCGCTGGCGCCGCATATGCGAGTAGGACCGCAAAGACGGCAGCGAACAATATCCTGACACGAGACATACGCTTACTCCTCCCTTAGAAAACATATATTGTTGTGAGCTTGCCAGCATCGATAGTCCGCGCTGGCAGTTATGAAAGCAGCGTAAACGAACTCCCGACCCAACGGAAGATGTTGTCTGGTCAATTTCTTCTGCTACCAGGACGTGAAAACAATGAGGAGTACAATTACTTGCCCACCAGGCGCTTTGCGGGTGGACAGGTCTAGCCCTCATGCCTTGTGCCAAGAAAGGGCCGCCGCATGCCGATAAATCTCGACACTTTGACAGAGCACGACATGGGCGACGATTGCCCCGTATGCCGGACGCAGGACCTTGTCGATATGGTTCTACTTCCCGCGGCAGCCGCCTGGGAGCAGAGAAACGGGTTGCCGCACCTGGCGCTCGCGCTGCATGGAGCGGCAGGTTTGCTGGGCGCGTTACTGGAAGAGGGCATTTCACGCGAAGAGATCGAGCGGATGATGTCGGGTCTTCTGGATGAAATCGAACAGCAGATCCTTGAGGACACCACAATGGGCGGGCCGCCTCAGGGCACGGCTTGAAGCTTGAGGCACCCCGCGCATCACAGAATTACCATTGGCCGGACCGCGGAGATTCCGCCGAAGGCGTACCGAATATAGGGTATTGACCCTATCCACCTAACCCATTGGCGTCGCTAATTTCCCTATCAGCTTCTGGCAATCAGGCCAGCGCAAAAAAGCTGAGAGAGAAAATCGATGACCAATGTTTCGAACATCATCCGCACGGCGACCCGCGCCGCAACAATCTTCGCAATGTCCTTCATGGCATTCGCAATCGTCTTCACAACCGTCGAAACAGCGGCGCCAAATACTGCCTATGCCGCCAGCAAGACGAAAAAGGCGAAGAAGGGACTCCAATTTACGGGCAAGGCTTTCAATGCCCTCAAAAAGGCAGGTGAAAAGGCCCAAAAGAAGCGTGGCATCACGAAAGGCCTTGGCAAGGCCATGACCAACATCGGCAAGGGCGGCTCTAAGGCGTCAAAAGGCATGTCCAAGGGGATCGGCAAGGCATCGAAGGGCGTCAACAAGTTCATGTCGAAGAGCAAAACGGGCCGTTCGATACAAAAAAGCTTCAAAAAAGCCGGTCAGGCGCAAAACAAGGCGATCAACAAGGCATTCAAGATCTGCAACGGCAAGGTCTGCGACGCCGCCAAGGGCGGGGCCAAGTTCATCGCACCCTTTTAGACAACCGAGAATCGAGGGATGCATTGAGTGGGGCACGGGCGAAACTTCCGGGCCCCATTCAAACAACGCAATTGCAATCGGAGATTGATGTGGTTCAGACCTGCGCCGCCGTATCCAGCAGCCCTTCACGCAGGGCATAGCTCAACAGTTCGGCAACGGAATGCACATCGAGTTTACGCATCAGGTTCGTACGATGATTATCGACCGTTTTAAGACTGACACCCAGTCGCTCGGCGATTTCCTTGTTGGAGCAGCCCGACGCGACGAGGCCGAGGATCTGCCGCTCCCGCGCTGTCAGCTCGACATTCGTTTCTTTATCCTCCAGGAGTTCAAGGATTTCAGGCGCGATCACCTTTGCACCGCGCAGGATAAGCCCTACACCGTCAGTGAAATGTTCCGGATCACCTCGCTTCATGAACAGACCGTCAACGCCCGCGGCGACGAGTTCGCTCAGAAGCCCGATTGCCGTGAGACCTGTGAAAACAATGATCCGGGTGTCGGGGCTCCAGCGCCGCACTTCGCCGAAAATCTCGATCCCCTGGGCGTAAGGCATGGCGATGTCGAGCGTCAGAAGGTCCGGCTTGTGCTGACGCACGAGGCTGATAGCCTCAAGCCCGTTTTCGGCCTCACCGGCAACGCTCACCCGGCCGGTCGAGCCGAGTATCTCCTTGATACCCGAGCGCACCAGTGCATGATCATCGGCAATGATCGCCGTTACATCTCCATCTTTCGGTGGGTTATGAGTCACGGATTGCTCATACCGTCTTTGTCCCCCCTTCGCCGGCTGGCGCACCTCGCCGTGCTCGCCTGCGTAATGCTGTGTGCCACCATAGCAGGAGCAGCCACCGCTTCAATGGCGGCTGATGCCGAAACGGTTAACCTGCAAACGGGTGATTACGCACAGGATCTCGCACCTTACGTGCGATATCTGGAGGACGCGGGCAAGAGCATGTCGATCGATCAGATCCTGAGCCTCGACCGCCGACAAGACTTCAAACCCGTCGAAACGAAACTCGTAGATTTCGGGTTCAAACGCTCGCGTTTCTGGTTGAGGTTTCCCGTGAGGAACGCCAGTGCTGAAAAGGCGAGCTGGAAACTCGCGATTGAGTTTCCCTATATCGAGTATCTGGCGGTCTACCTTGTACATCCAGAGGGCACGAAACCACCGCGCTACAAGCAATTGCTCACCTATGACGAGACACGCCCGTTCGCCGATCGCATTCTGGATTACCGGTATTTCGCACCCGATATCACGCTCAACCCCGGCGAAAAAGCAGACATTTTGATTGCCTACTCGTCGAAACAGGCGACACAACTGCCACTTTCCATCGAGAGCCTGGAACATTTCCTGCAACGGATCAGAGGCGAAGACCTTGTCAACTGGTCGTTGCTGATCCTCCTCATCGGGATGACCATTGTCAGCACGGTTTACCTCATAGCGCTGGGCTTTGGCACCGCTGTCTATTATGGCATCTACGTCCTGCTTTCGGCCCTCTATCTCTTCCACACCGACGGGTATGCCTTCCAGTATCTCTGGCCTGATTGGCCGAACTGGAACAACGTCGCGGTCGCACCGATCGGCCTGGTGATGGTGGCAAGCGGATCCCTGTTCGCACGCTCGTTCGTCAACGCGCCTGCCTTTTTCCCACGGCTCAACAAGCTTCTTCTGGGGACGGTATTCATCGTCATCTTGCTGATGGCTGCGTCGCCGTGGCTCATCCAGAATGACGCATACAAGACGGGCTCGCTGTTGTTCGTCATCGTCTGCGCAGTCTTTTACTTCGCGGCCGGTATTCTCGCAGTCAGACGCGGGCAGGCCGGAGCAAGGTTCTTTTTAGCCGGCTCGGTCGCGATCATCTCAACGATCCTTTTCGGAATATACGGCTATCTCAATCCGGGAGAATTCAACCAGGATATCGCCGGCCTTTATGGTCGATTCGCCCTGTTTTTCGAGGGCATTGCATTTTCACTTGCCATCTTCCTGCATATTCAGGCCATGCGCGGGGCACATGACGAGGCTCTGCAGCGCGAAATCGAGACGACGCGTGAGAAGCTTGCCATCAGCGAGGCGTTGCAAAAGGCGGAGAAAAACCACGAGAAGGCGATTGCCATCGCCGAGGCGCGCCGCGCGCGCCTGGCGACGACCGCCCACGACATCAAGCAGCCACTCATGTCGCTGCGCATGTCGCTGATTCGCCTCAAGGCCGATGATGAAGCAGCGTCCGCACAAATAAGCAGCAGCTTCGACTATCTCGATGAGCTTGTTCGCTCCAACCTGGAAGAGACCGCCCCTGCGTCGATGACAGAAGACACGGTCGGCGAAGGGAACGAGAACGCTCTGTCTGAGGCGGACCCTCACGCCACTGTCGAAAGCCGCATCGGCGAACTTGAGCAATTCCCCGTCATGGTTGTTCT
>DEIT01000252.1:12508-13310 GCA_002352635.1 Hyphomicrobiaceae bacterium UBA2767
CGGAACCGTACTCGTCGGATGCAGGAGAGACGGCAAATCCTTGCGCATTGAAATCCACGACACCGGACCCGGCATGGACCAAGCGGAAATTTCCCGCATAATGAAACCTTACGAACGTGGTGAAACACCTGGTGGTACCGGGCTCGGCCTCGCGGTCGTGGACGAGCTCGCACGGTACTACGGCATGACCTTCGATATCACCTCAACGCCTGGAGCCGGCACAATGACGAAGCTGATAGTGCCGCCGCAACAGGCCGCTATGGCAAGTAGTGGTTAATGGTACCGCTGGTATGAATCGAACATACGACCTCTTGATCCACAATCAAGCGCTCTAACCAACTGAGCTACAGCGGCACACATACGCTCCTGAACGCGGGTGCAAATTAAGCGCAAGCTCGCCATCATGCAACAGCGCACAATGTGTGGCGCCCATCGGCGAAAAATGTGAGAAGGCCCGGAACGAACAAGCGCTCCGGGCCTTCCGGCACGTATTTACTTTGAGGGGTACGCTACTCTTAAACGCTACGCTTACGCGCCTGCCGTATCCGGCAAGTCAGTCTGACGCAACGCTACTTCCTGATACGGAACGCTACTCGCAACGCGGTCTGTCTACGCGACTCACACGACAGACCATACCCTTCCTATGTTACCGTGAGGTGACCTTGTCAATAGACCGGCTCACATGCTCCTTCAGCGGGTTCGCTGTGTCGGTTGCAATCTGCGTTGAAAGCGTGCGGATTTCCTCCGCCTGAGCGGCAAGCGACTCAAACTGCTTGCGCACAAATGCGCTCTGAAGTTCCAT
>DEIT01000252.1:13400-18101 GCA_002352635.1 Hyphomicrobiaceae bacterium UBA2767
GCGTGGTCGATTGATTTCTCAAGGACTTCAACCGCCTCTTCCATCGCATCTTTAGCGTTTTCATAGGCTTCACGGCTCTGGGTCACGGTCTGTTCCGCGACCGTGCGGACCGCTTCGGGCACTGCAACATCAAGACCGGCAAAAGCCTCTTTCACACCGGATTCAACTGCCTTAAGGGTCTCTGCTGCCGCGTCGACCGCTTCCTTGGCGTCGTTGACGCCATTTCCATTCATATCGGACATAATTTTTACCTCAATTTGTCTTTCATCTCACTGCCCAGGCCCGCACCCGGCAGTGCTCTAATTCCGTGCTGCACTCCGCAGCAACCCTAATATAGGCGGTAATTTTTGCATTGCAACAAAAAATATTGCACTGCAACATAAACAGAGCGGATTGTGGACGGGCGTCCGAATTCACAGTATGCAGGAATCACTGCAGTTTTATGGAACAGCAGTTTTTTTGATCCGACGGGCATCGGCTCAAAATCCGAATTAGCACCCGAGCGCGCTTTTTTCGCGTTCGGTAACATGTCTGCATCCGGCGCTGCCTGCCATTGGCATGTGCAGAGTTGCCGGCAGCAATGGCCTCATGAGCGATGGGACAACACCGAAAACCGAATGGCCGGTCCGCAGGCAATGACAACCGAGAGGCGCTGGCAAAAATCGCCCGCCTGATCTCGGTTGCAGACGAGGATCCGGACGCAGCGGACACTCAGGCCAGCACACCAGAAAGTGACGCCGATGACGCCCGTGAGGAGGCCCAGGCGCTGGCATTGTTGCAGGAGCCTGGGGCGGCATTGCTGCTTGAGGCGCTCCCGGCAGGCCTCGCGGTGTGCAACGGCACGACCGCCATCAATTTCAACAACGCGTTTGCGCTCGCATTCGGTTACGGGTCGGCGGAAAAGCTCAAGAAAGCCGGAGGCTTGAAAGCTGTCTTTCCAACCGCCTTGAACACGCTGACGGATCGTCTGGCGGTAGAGGCCGCCGGATCAATGCAGCCGGTCGAGTTAAAAGCACGATCGCGTAGTGGTCGCGAATTTTCAGTGCCCGTGGCGGTTCACCCCATCGGTTCGGGGAGTGAAGAACCCACGAACCTCCTGGTCCTGCATCCTCGCAAGAGCGTAATCGCAGGCCTGGACGCATCGCCCGGCACCCCAAAACAGCCACTGTCGGCAAGAAAACGGGCTCCTGCGAAGAAGACCACCGCAAGCAGCACCCGCAAACAGGTCACGAAACGCAAAAGCCGCAAAAAGCCGGCCAAAGCCGCGGATGACGCCGCCGTATCCGATCAGCTGAAGAAGGCCGATTTCCTTGCCAAGGTCAGCCACGAATTGAGAACACCGCTCAATTCAATTATCGGCTTTTCAGAACTCATGAAAGAAGAGCAGCTCGGCCCCATCGGCAATGACCGTTACCAGGGGTATATTCGCGATATTCACGAAAGTGGCCTCTATGCCCTGAGCCTGGTCAATGACCTGCTCGACATCTCCAAAATCGAAGCAGGAGAATTTGAACTCAATTTTGCTGCGGTCGATATCAACGAGGTAGCCAGCGAAGGCGTACACTCCATGCAGCCCCAGGCACAGCAGCAACGGGTGCTGTTGCGAACTGACTTTGCAGACGACCTGCCGCCTGTCCTCGCTGACCGCCGTTCGATCAAGCAGATCATCCTTAATCTCGTCTCGAATGCGATCAAATTCACCAACTCAGGCGGGCAGGTGATCGTTTCCACCCAAAAGACCGGAACACAGGGCGTAAGGATCCGGGTGCACGACACAGGTATCGGTATGTCCAAGGATGAAATCGCGGTAGCGATGAAACCGTTCCAACAGCCCGAAACTGCACCCCGCAAGCAGGTCGGCACGGGACTTGGCCTGCCATTGACAAAGGCACTTGTCGAGGCCAATCGTGCAACCTTCAAACTACGCAGCGCCTCCGATGCCGGAACGCGCATTGATGTGACGTTTGCGCGAAGCCGGGTCGCGAAAAAACGCGAAAAATAATCTTACTTTTGCGGAATTGCCTGGAGTAGCTGATGCAGGAACGCGCCATGGTCCCACGCGTTACGGCGGCGTGACAGACCGAGGCGCACGATCACAAGCTCGCGAGAGGGAATAACGGCGATCATCTGCCCGTCATGGCCAAGCATGAAGAAGGCGTCTTCGGGCAACTTGTATTCATCAGAAGTTGGCGGTCGCAAAAATGCAGGAATATCAAGCCACAGATGCGCGCCATACTGACCGCCCGATTGCGGTGTCGGTTTGAGCGAGCCCTGTACCCACCCCTCTGGCAGGATGCGTTTGCCCTGCCATACGCCATTATTCAGATACAGTAATCCAAACCGCGCCCAGTCACGTGCTGAGGCGTAAACGAAGGCCGGGGCAAGGAATGTCCCCGCGGCATCGGGTTCGATGAGTGCCGTCGTCATGCCGAGCGGTGCGAACAGCGCGCGATAGGGATAAGAGAAATACTCTGCCTGTGATCCGCCGATGGCATCGCGCACAACTTGCGACAGCAGGGCCGTCGAACCGCCCGCGTAGAACCATGATGTACCGACTGGATTGGCCAGCTGCTCCGATTTGGCATAGGCCGCGCTATCGCCCTTGAGGAACAGCATAGTGCGTACATCGGAGAGCATGCGAGTATGCGGTTCATCGAAATCAAGCCCGCTGACCATGCGCAACAGATTGTCCACCGTGATGGCCGCGCGCTGGTCTCCCTCCCCCTTCCATTCAGCGAACAGTTCATTTTTATCAAGGGCCAGCCGCCTGTCCGCGACGAGTGTGCCAATGAGCGCATTAAGAACGCTTTTGCCGATTGACCAGCCGATTTGAGGGGTGTCCGACCCGAATCCCTTGGCGTAACGTTCCGCGACGATGCGGCCCTTATGGACCACCACTATGGCGCGTGTGCGCCGCAAAGCACGCTTCGGGCGTGGCTCAAGAAAGGCCGCGTCCACAGTCGCTTTGAGCTTTTGCGCATCAATGCCCCCGCTTTCGCTCGTGAGATCAACACGGTCACCTTCAGGCCAGGGCTCTGAGGAGCGTCCGGCTGCCGCCGGCGGCGAATAGTTCGCAGCCTGTTTACGAAGGGCATCGACCGTGGTGTCGGTAACCAGCGTGCAGCCAAGTCCGGGACGATACACGGCGTCGCGCTCACCAAATCCCAGAACAGTGATATTCACCAATTTGCGATCAGCATCGACTTCCCTGTGCCAGTGCCGCAATCCGACCGTCATATCGGCCAGCACATCATCAAACACGACCTCTTGCTCATCCCGTCCCGCAACAAACATGCCGGAGCACAAGGTCTTGGCATAGTAGGCCGACGCCACCGATATAACGCGGCCCGAATGCCAGACCACATATCCAACTATCGCTGAGCCAATCACAACCATCGCGACAATCGCCGCGATTTTGGTGAAGTTCGATTTGGGCTTATCTGGCATTCACGCAATCATTTCCGCATTGCCGGTTACGTTCGGGTCTTTGATCATAGCTCATGACATCCGCGTGTCGCGGTTGCAATATGCCGCTTTCATCCGAATGTCACCTTAAGGATGGGCACGATATGCAAGTTGTGATTCTCTGCGTCAAATCGACCCGCCTATCCCGTCTCGATATGCCGTACCAGGGTCCTTATTTGCTATTCGAATTACATAAGAATTGTTCGCAACTAATGGTTACAATTAGTATTCATCAAAGTAACAATTAACGTATATTGCCCTAATACTGTGATCATAGAATTAGAATAATTCTAACGTAAGCTTATCTATATTAGAAAAATTCTAATATTCAAATTCTATATAAAAATACATTTGACAAATCAAAAAGGGATCGATCACTTACGCCCATGCACCGGGCAGTTCCGGCTGCACAGATATTAACCGATACCGGGGCTTTGAACCCCGAATATTGGAGGAAAAACAATATGACATCCCAGACCCTCCGGTTGGTGAGCCGTATCGCCACCGTCTCTCTTTTCACATTGCTGGCGTTCGGATCCGCTGCTCAGGCAGCCGGCGAAGTAAATATCTATTCCTATCGCCAGCCGGTTCTGATCGAACCCATGCTCAAGGAATTCACGAAGAAAACCGGCATTAGAGCGAATGTTGTCTATGCCAAGAAGGGGCTTTCAGAACGGATCAAGGCCGAAGGAGCTAACAGCCCGGCCGACCTGATCTTCACCGTCGACATTGGACGGTTGACCGGCGCGGTGAGCCAAGGTGTCACCCAGCCTGTTAACAACAAGACCATCAACGCCAACATTCCAGCCAACCTTCGTGACCCGAAGGGCAACTGGTTTGGCCTGACGGAGCGCGTTCGGGTGATCCTGGCCTCGAAGGACCGGGTCAAGCAGGACACGATCACCTATGAGGAACTCGCCGACCCGAAGTGGAAAGGCAAGATCTGCACGCGTGACGGTCAGCACGTCTACAATGTCGCCCTGATCGCTTCGATGATCGCCCATCACGGCGAGAAGAAAGCGGAAGCATGGCTCAACGGCGTGAAAGCCAACCTTGCCCGCAAGCCCGCAGGCAACGATCGCGCCCAGGCAAAGGGCGTCTTCTCAGGTGAATGCGATCTTGCGGTCGCCAATCACTATTACATGGCGCTTATGATGACCAACGATAAGCAGCCCGAGCAGAAGAAATGGGCCGATTCGGTCAAGCTGATGTGGCCCAACAACAAGAACCGTGGCG
>DEIT01000252.1:18263-19708 GCA_002352635.1 Hyphomicrobiaceae bacterium UBA2767
AGTCTGTCAGTCGCCAAAGTCGGTGAATTGCGCAAGAAGGCCAGCGAACTCGTTGACAAGGTTGGTTACAACAACGGCCCGAGCTCATAGGTCCTGCGGGGCAAGACCTCTCAGACATACAATTGGATGGGCGTGCCGGTTGAGAGCTGTGTTTGGCCGGCACGCCCCACCATCATCGGAAAAGCTGCATACTGCGAAAGGATGTCAGATATGACTCTTCGCAAGCATCGCTCTGCACCAACCCGGCTCCATAACCGGCGGACAGACAAACTCGACCCGATAAAACGCCCCGAAAGACTGGTTGGTCTGGGCTTTCGGTGCTGGCTCGCCGGATACGAGACCCATGATGTCAATTGCTGGGAAACCGGGTGGAATACCTTCGCAAGCGAGTTGGGACCAGCCGACGCAAAAACAGCTATCACCGAGTTGTCATGCTGGGTTCGCCAACTCCACCAAACTGCATGCCGTCAGATTTCCTATTTTCCATATGGCTGCAAAGGTTTTTGCCAGGACGAGTGCATGGCAATTTCGATGATCGCAGCGAGCCAGCATTCCGCATGCCCGGCAATGCGCGCATGCGCCTTTGCATTGCTCAATTCGAACAACATCGACAGTGTTGTTGATTCTGCAACGAATTTCGGGAATGCATTACGCGATGCTGGTCAAGTCCTGTCCGACCAATCCATCTGCAACGCCAGCGCCCTCACCGGGCTGACGGCACCACAGCAGGAACACGGAAAGCACTAACTGCAGGCACCACGCGCGAGCAGCAGACAACAGCCCACGGGAACTTTCTTCGGCAGATGAATACGGCCATCAATCTCAGGACCAATCTGCAGCTCGGCGTTGAGCGGCTGCGCAGCTCCGGCAATCTTGGCTGGTCTGTGGCGGCGCTCATAATAACCTTCCTTGTCGCGTCGCCTCTTGTTGCGATCGTGGTTTTAGGATTTGAGTCGAGCGGCAATACATGGCCGCACCTCCTCTCAACCGTCCTGCCCTCTTCCACGGCAACGACGCTCGGCCTGATGCTAGGCGTCGGCCTGACAACGCTCATCGTGGGTGCGGGCACAGCGTGGCTCGTCACCATGTTTCGCTTTCCGGGACGGAACCTTTTTGCCTGGCTACTGCTGGTGCCGTTGGCGATGCCGACTTACATCATTGCTTTCTGCTACATGGAGCTGCTCGACTATTCGGGCACGGCGCAAACGGCACTCCGTGAGATGTTCGGCTGGCGTAATGCCGCTGACTATTGGTTCCCGCAAATCCGCTCACTAGGTGGCGGAATTTTTGTCATGTCATTCGTGCTCTACCCCTATGTCTACATAACGGCGCGTGCGAGTTACCTGCAGCAATCGGTATGTGTTTTGGAAGCAAGCCGGACGCTCGACGCACCGCCTGGGGTAGCTTCTGGTCCGTGGCCCTGCCGCTGGCGCGCCCTGCCCTTG
>DEIT01000197.1:0-6356 GCA_002352635.1 Hyphomicrobiaceae bacterium UBA2767
CTTCGAACTCGACCGCGGCGCGCAGCCTGTAAAACATCAAACGCTTGATGAGATCGCCAACCCTGTCACGCGCGCACTCGAGAAGGAAATGCTCGCCCCGGTCGAGCAGGAAAAAATCGAACAGGATTTTGCCCTGAGGGGTCAGAAGAGCGGCGTGAACAGCCTTGCCGTCGACCGCTTTGCTGACGTCGTTGGTGACGACGTCCTGCAGGAATTTGCGTGCGTCATCGCCAGTCACACGAATTGCGGTGCGATCAGACAATTCCGCAATGCTACATTTCGTCATGGACGTTTCGCTCCTTGCATCGCGTGACAGATGTATTTAAGCGAGCGGCAGGCATCAAGTAAGTTCGGCGCTGGAGGCGGCAAAATGGCAAAAACGTTCGATCTTGTGGTCAAGGGTGGCACGCTCGTCAATCATTCGGGCATCGGCAAGGCGGATATCGGCGTCCAGGATGGCAAGATTGCCAGGATTGGAAGCATCGACAATGCCGACGCCGGTGAGACCATTGACGTCACGGGCCTTCATGTCTTGCCGGGCGTTATCGACAGCCAGGTGCATTTCCGTGAGCCGGGTGCGGAACACAAGGAAACGCTGGCTACGGGCAGCCGTGCCGCTGTTCTCGGTGGGGTGACAGCAGTCTTTGAAATGCCCAATACCGATCCTCTGACGACGAATGCGGAGGCGCTGGCTGACAAGGTGGCGCGTGGCCGGTCCGGTATGTTTTGTGACTTTGCATTCTATGTCGGTGCGACGCGTGAGAACATCACAGAGCTGCCTGATCTAGAGCGGCTTGAAGGTGCCGCGGGCATTAAGGTTTTTATCGGATCGTCGACGGGTAATCTTCTTGTTGACGATGAAGAGAGCCTGTCGCGCATTCTAGCCGTCATTTCCCGCCGTGCAGCGTTCCATTCAGAGGACGAGGCGCGGTTGATTGCGCGTGAGGGCATTCGGCGGCACGGCGATCCGACGAGTCACACTGAATGGCGTGATCCGCAAGCGGCGCTGATTGCCACCGAGCAACTGCTGAGGCTTGCTCATGAGCATGGAAAACGTGTCCACCTGCTCCACATCTCCACCGGTGAAGAAATGAAATTGTTGGCGGCGCACAAGGACGTGGCAAGCGTCGAGCTGACGCCGCAGCATCTCACGCTGACCTCCGATGAGGCCTATGCCTCGCTTGGAAACAAGGCACAGATGAACCCACCGCTCAGAGATGCTTCGCACCAGGAGATCCTCTGGTGGGGGCTGCATCAGGGTATCGCTGACGTCCTGGGTTCCGACCATGCGCCCCATACCCTTGAGGAAAAGGCCGAGCCCTATCCTGCGTCACACTCTGGAATGCCCGGCGTGCAAACACTGGTTCCGATTATGCTGGATCATGTAAATGCAGGCCGTCTCACGCTGGAGCGATTTATCGACCTTACAAGCCATGGGCCGCAACGCATCTTTGGGATTGCCTGCAAGGGACGCGTCGCTTGCGGGTACGACGCGGACTTCACCATCGTTGATCTGAAGACGCGACGCACAATAGAAGACGAATGGATTGCCAGCGTGTGCGGTTGGACCCCGTTTGCAGGGCGCACCGTAACCGGCTGGCCAAGAGGCACGATCATTCGCGGCAGACGCGTCATGTGGGAGGACGAGATTATCGGCCAGAGTGGTGGTGAGCCAGTGCGGTTTCTTGAGGCGCTCTCAGCCTGATCTTCGAGCTCAGTCTCCGGCCACGAAATAATGCCATGTCCCGTCACGACCGATGCCAAGCCGGTAATGGATATAGTCGCCAAACTCTTCCATTGATTTCACGTCTTTTGGGGTCATGAGCTGATAGAGATCGACCTGTTGGGCCGGTGTGAGCGACTTGACCGGCAATTCGGCCAGATAGGGCCAGACATACATTTCATCCGGCTTGCCGGCACGAACGCGGGCAAACGGCATATTCAGAACTTCGACGAGAGTGGCCAGGATTTCACGACCCTTGCCGTCTGACGAAGTTTCCTTCCAGTAAGCAATCGGATCATCAGCGCCGCCGAAGCTCACGGTCGGTTTGAGTTCGTTGGTCTCCAGGACAGGACGCATGGCGTCTATATCGCCGCTGCGCGCTGCCTTAAGGATGGCGGCCCGCATGTTTCTGACCTGCTCGGGGAGTTCAGCAAGATCAGTATGGATTTGAAGTTTTTGGTTTTGCTGCGCGCGTACGGCAATAGAACCATAGTGCAGTGCCCCCAATATAAGGGCAAGCGTCAGAATCAGGGTTCGCTTTGGACGGCGGATCATGGTCTGGGTTTATCGCGAATTGAGTGCGCGGGGAAGGGGCGAAGCCACGCGGTAGGTGGGGTACCTATTGCGTGGTGCGGTTGAGCGTGAATTCGCCATGCTGGATGCGTTTGGAAAGCCGGTCCGCCATTGTCGCCACGGCATCTTCACCATACATGGCGACCAGATCACTGAGGGCGGCAAACAAGGACGCGTTGGCAAGCATTTCCGGCTCGATGCCGTCATGCAGTGCCTCTTCCCAGGCTTCAATGATGTAGCGCAGGGCCGCCTGTTTCTGGCTGCGGTCTCTTAGCTCGGTGATGTCCATTCTTTTTTGCTTGTCCTGTTCGGCGGCCAAACCGGGCCGCAGATCACCCGCTATTGCTCATTTGCTATCTGAATTGGTGGTACCACATGCGCGCCGCAGATTGCGTGCCTGCGCTGCATTAACGGTTAACCTCTGGGGTTAATTCATCGACCAAATTTTATTGGTTTTCTTTCAGTAAGACGCCGGCGATTGCGGCGCCTTCGTCCATGAATCGGTCGATGGCGAGTTTCGCCGGTTCGGTGCAAGAACGATAGGTGCGGCGGTAGCCCCGGTAGCCCTTGTTGAAGCCCTGAACAAGCTTGGCCCGCCGGATCGCGGTCGTACCCTCGGAATCAACCAGGTTTTTCATCTGGTCCCGCCACACCTGTCCCTCCCGGGCACCACACAATTCCCGCAAATAATGGATCGCGCCGAGGATCTCCGAAAGCCTCAGGAGCTTGTCATCATAGGGTCGATTATCCGAGTCGAGTTGTGCTGTCGCCTGCTGCGGCCCGCTCACCAGTACGTTCAGGCAGAGCAGGACCGATAGGACGCAGATGCGTATTCGCTTTCTTGAGAGGCCAAGGGCATTCATGTGTGCTTCGTAGCGCAGAAATGCGGTTGCAGCTAGGCGTAGCAACCTTGCAAACCCGCAAGGCCTCAGCTCTTTACAATTGGCTGTTTCGGGTGAAAGGCGTGAAACACAAAGGCAAAGGTCACGTCATAAACCACGTCTTTGTCCCCTTCTGCCGTCTTGCGCTGCGCAAGCACATTGCCCACATCGCGCCCTTCAGCAATTTGGGACGTGTCCAGGGCGGAGTTCTGACCCTTCTGCCATTTGAGCGAGACATCGCCAATCTTGACCTCGCCTTTCTTGCGCAACAGTTCGAGCGTAACCGCGTTCGGTTTGCCGTCGACTTTTACGACGACAACCCGGGCCATGGGATTGATGTCCTTCGGCAGGTCACCATTGTAGAGGAACGGTCTCGCGGCAGAGTCATATCCAACATACGGGTTACGCCCATAGGCGCGCATATCCTTGTTGCTCGGGACGAGCACTTTGCCGTCTGGATGACGCGCTTTGAAATTTTCGTAGGACTCAAGCCGGGCAGGGATGGTCTTCAGTTCCTTACCCAAAAGCTCTCCCACAATCGCGGTTCCAATGAACTGCTGCCACCAGCTTTCAGTCTGGCGGTCATACATGACAAGGTCGGAATTTCGCAGCTTGCCGGTCGTTCCGAAATCCAGAATCTTGCCCTCCAGGCGACGGTCAAACACGACTGCCGAATTGCAAAGCGGACAATAGGTGACCGAGACCGGCGTGCCGCCAACGGTATCATTGACAATTTCATGCCAGATGAGGATCCGCAGCGGATAGGCTCGTGCGTCACCGTTTATGTCGATCCCAATAACCGGTTCGGAGCTTGCGAGGTCCTTTGTCTCGCTGATCGGCGCGAATTGCGGTTTATCGATGGATGGAATTCCATCCTTTGGCGGACCGCCGGAAAGAATTTCGGAATAGTCGATCGATTTCTTGTCGAAATCAGTTTTGCTCCATCCCTGTCCGCGCCAGCGATCCGGGTTGGCTTGGGCCGCCTGGATCGAAACCAGCATCACCGCGCATGCGGCCAGGGTTGCAACCAGAACCCGACAAGCAGAATTCCAATATTCGCGCATTGTGGACCTCAATACCTGTGTGAGGTCAGTATTGCGCGCGGCTGGCGAGGCGAGCGAGTCACTCGACCTGAAAAGTTCGTGAACGCTCTATTTTTGTGAAACAGATGTGTCGCCTGCGGCCAGCGTCGCCGCGCGCGCAATAATTGCCGGAGTTCCGACCGTCATTTGCCTGTCTGACAAATCGTGTGGGTCAACCCATTCAACGGCCTGACAGTCGCTCATAGCGTGCGCTTCTCCCTTACGCCACAACCCATAAAAGGCGGTGACTACATAGTGAGCCATAAGCGTCCCATCGTCGTGGCGTAGAATGACATCGGCGACATCCGTAACTCCGAGCAACTCGGCCTCGATGCCAGTTTCCTCGGCCAGTTCACGCGCGATAGCCACGAGTGCCTTTTCGCCTGGCTCAATATGTCCGCCAGGCAGGCTCCAGATGCCCGTAAGTGGCGGTTTGCCGCGCTGGGCGAGCAGGACCTTGCCGTCGCGAAATACGGCGGCAGAGACGGCAGGTACGGGAACTACGACAGGCATAAGGGCGCGATATAGCGCCGACAGGCGAGGATTGCTAGTCGAACAGGGCGTCGACGTCGGACTGCGTGGCAGTCATGTCCTTCCTGTCATCATCATTGCTGGGGGTTTCTTCACCGCAGGGAATTGCACCATTAACGATACCAGCTGTGATTTGAACCAGATCCTGCAATCGCGGTACAGATTCATTGCAGAGGCCTGTCAGGCCCTCAGTGTCGCCGGATGAGACTTTCTTCTGTACGTCCTGCAGCAGAAGCACCATTTCCTGCTCAAGATCGGCAACTGAGGAATCGAAGGCGCGTCGGATGTCCTCCGGCGCATTGCGGTAGCAGACAATCGCCAGCTCTTTGTCGCGAAAACCGGAGTGAGTGAAATGCTCTTCGTAGGATTCGTGCTGCCATTCGGCGAGTTCCGCCGCGAACTGGGAAGGTGCAGACGGCACCAGCTCCAGCAGCATGATGATCTCGTTGAAATGGTTCAGATAGTCCGTAGTGAGCAAGGTCGATGAATTGACGTTCGTGCCCTCGGTATGGGCGCGAAGATGGTCAGTCATCGTATTCTTGAATGTCTTTGCCAGATTCTCGCGCGCGCTATTGTGGTCGTTTGACGCGACAATGCGCAATTTCGCGGACGATTTTGACATGGATACTCACCGCAACTAACGAAACCCGAACGTTTTCGCAGGGTGGCGGATAAGTATTTCCAAAGCCTTACTGGGTGTTTTGAGACTGAGTGAGGTTCGTTTGCCAGGAAGTGATCAGTCTTCTTGTGCCGGGCGCCTTGCCGGGTCCAGCCATTTCGACATATTTGCCCTTTCCTCGGTTTCGTAGTCGAGAGATCGGTAAAAATCGATGACCCGGGTATTGCTGGCACGCACCATGAGGTTGAGTTTCCAAACGCCGCGTCCCCGCAACCAGTCTTCAGCGGCCTCCATGATAGTCCGCCCGACGCCTGAACCCTGATGTGCGGGGTCCACGCTGACATAGTAGACCGTTCCGCGGTGGCCATCATGGCCGACCATCGCGCTCGCGACCAACGCGTCTCCAATCCAGCCACCAAGGACCGTTGAGTTGTCGTTTGTCCGTGCGAAGGCAATGTCGGCGTCTGGATCATTCCAGGGCCGCGTCAGGCCACACCGCTCCCAAAGGGTTGCCAAGTCATTGGTATCGCTGTCGCCAATCTCGCGAATTTCGAGTGCCGCCATGTGCGTTACAGAACTTTGCCGGGATTGAGGATACCGTTGCGGTCAAATACGGACTTGATATTCCGCATCATCTCAAGCTCCACATCGGCCTTCACCTTGCGTAATGTCTCCCGCTTCATGCGCCCAATACCGTGCTCGGCGCTGATCGAGCCTTTGAGGTCGAGGACGATTTCATGCACACCGGCGACCACTTCATCCCACTGATCGAGAAAGGCTTGTTTGTCCATCTCAACAGGCTGGGTCACATTGTAGTGGATATTGCCATCGCCATAGTGGCCGAACGGGACCGGCCGTGACCCTGGTATCATTTCCGTCACCAGCTTGTTTGCACGGTTGATGAGTTCGGGTATCGATGAAATCGGTACCGAGACATCATGCTTGAT
>DEIT01000197.1:6499-15917 GCA_002352635.1 Hyphomicrobiaceae bacterium UBA2767
ATCTCCAGACCGAAGCGGGGCAAAAGCTCAAAACCTGTAAGTTCTGCCCCGGCGATTTGACGGGCTATGGCGAATAACCGACCTGCATCCTCGACGTTTGCGAGTCCTGCGAACGTGGTGGCTTGCTCTTCCGGCTTGGGAAAGAGCTTGAGAACGGCCGCGGTAATGATGCCAAGCGTCCCTTCCGCACCTATGAACAGGTCCTTCAGGTCATATCCGGTGTTGTCCTTCCTCAGTGTGCGAAGGCCGTCCCAGATGCGTCCGTCTGCCAATACCACCTCAAGCCCAAGGACCATGTCTCGGGCATTCCCGTAAGCAAGCATCGCCGTGCCGCCGGCATTGGTCGAAAGATTGCCGCCGATCTGGCAGCTTCCTTCAGACGCAAGCGACAATGGAAACAGCCGATCGACCTTGTCGGCCTCCTGCTGGGCCTGCTCCAGAATGACCCCTGCCTCGACGGTCATTGTATTGCCCAACGGGTCAATCTCCCGGATCCGATTCAGTCGCGATAGAGACACGATCACTTCATTGCCGGCGTCAAACGGGATTTGCCCGCCTACCAGTCCCGTATTGCCACCCTGGGGTACAATCGCAGTCCTGGTTTTGTTCGCGAGCTTGAGAATTTCAGATACCTCTTCAGTCGATCCCGGTCGCAGAACGAGTGCGGACTTGCCCACATAAAGTCTGCGCAACTCGGCGAGGTAGCTGTCCATTTCATCGGGTTCGCGGATCGCGTTTCCATTGCCGACAATAGAAATGAACCGATCGAGCAATTCGTCACTTGGTGCGGCAAAGGTGGATGGGTCGTGTGCGTTCATTTTCGCTGTTTTGGTTTGGAGTAGGGCTTCGCAAGATTATCTTGGGCACAATAGCTTCCCGCATGCCCAATAATCCATCCCCCAAAGACCCGTGAACTGATAACTTTGATCAGCGGACACTGAGCCAAGGGGAGGGCGCATGCGCAAATCAGGTTTGATACTTCTGGTGGGAGTATTCTTCGCAAGCATTTCAGGATGGACGTTGGCCGGGCAGATGGCGCTCACTCCAACGACAGCGAGTGTTTCCGGATTGGAAACGCTGGGGCTGATTGACCGGAATTTCAGCCCTTTGGTCAGGAAGGCCCGGAATTATTGCAACCGTGATTGCCGCTGGTGCCGCAATGATTGCTACAATACCTACCGCATCAACTGTTTCCATCAGGGATGCCGTCAGCAGTTCGTTCTTTGCATGCGGGGATGCTGGGAGAACATCTGCCGCTACTGCTGATGTGGGATCTCATCCGTTGCGCGGTGCAGCTGCGCGCCGGAGCCGGTCGTTGATAGCCTCACCGAGCCCTTCATCGGGAATAGGCATAACAGCAATCGTCGTGCATCCCCTCGCGTCGAGTTCTCGAAGTGCTGCGAAAAAGCGTGTTGCTGCCTCATGGAGGTTGCCGGAAGAACTCAGATTGATCACCGGTCCGTTTGTTCGAATTGGTGCGTTTCCAAATGCGAGTAGCGCCTCTCCGGGGATTGCATCTTGTGCGTCGAGCCGGATTTGTGTCCGCGGTGCATAGTGGCTCTTGAGTTGTCCGGGAGATGCCGGCTGGGCGCTTAGATCGGGCACACCGAGCTTTACACCCAGAATTTTTTCAATATGAGAGCGTGAAATTGCCCCCGGCCTAAGCAACAGCGGTTCTTCCCTGCTCGCGTCCACAACACTTGATTCAAGCCCTTCCGTGGTGTCACCGCCATCAAGAATGAGCGCTGGCCCTTCTCCAAGGTCATCGGCAACATGTTGGGCGGTGGTTGGGCTCACATGGCCAGCCCGGTTGGCGCTCGGTGCCGCAATAGGGCAGCCGGCGTGGCGCAGGAGCTCATGGGCGATATCTCCGGAAGGCACTCTGACGGCAATCGTATCGAGGCCCGCCGAGACGAGATCGCAAATGTCACTCTCGGGCCGTCTTGGCAGCACAAGCGTCAGGGGTCCCGGCCAAAATGCGTTTGCGAGTTTGTGGGCCGCTTCGTTGAAATTGGCGTGAGATTCAGCCGCTGTCATATCAGGCAGGTGAGCGATCAGCGGATTGAATCTTGGTCGGCCTTTCATTTCATAGATACGCGCTACCGCATCAACGTTGGTGGCATCCGCACCCAGCCCATAGACCGTCTCCGTTGGAAACGCGACAAGCCCGCCAGCGCGCAATGCTTCGGCTGCTCGCGCAATCGTGTCTGGAGTTGCAGTTTCTATGGCCATGGCGCTGACTTGGTCGCACGGTCCGGGTTATCATGCAATTGTGTTGGCGAGTTCCCGGATTGTGTGCCTCGTCGCTGATGGATTGTGGATTACAGGATGACCTACAGAGCGCCCGTCAAAGAAATAGCCGCTGCCCTAGACGACATTGCCGGGCTGCCTGAGTTGATCGGTTCCCGGTTGTTCGGTGACCTCGACCGGGATGTCGTGGGCGCTATACTTGATGAAGCCGCCAAATTCGCATCAGCGCAGATTGCGCCGTTAAATCAGCCGGGGGATGAACAGCGCGCGAGGCTTGTGGGTGGTGACGTATCCATGCCGGATGGATGGTCTGAGGTTTACAGTCAATGGTGCCAGGCCGGGTGGTGCGGTTTGCCGGGACCGGGTGAGTTTGACGGGCAAGATCTGCCTGTGACCGTGTCCATGGCGGTATGCGAGATGTGGCAGTCTGCGTGCATGTCCTTCGCACTCAATCCAATGCTGACCCAGGGGGCGGTGGAGACGATTGTCCGGTTCGGAAGCGATGAGCTGAAGGATCGATATCTGCCGAAGATGAATGCGGGTGAGTGGTCCGGCACAATGCAGCTCACCGAGTCTCACGCAGGGTCAGACTTGAGCACAATCAAGACAATGGCCGTGCCACAGGACGACGGCAGCTATCTCCTCTCCGGCACCAAGATATTTATCACCTATGGCGAGCATGATCTCGTCCAGAACATCATCCATATGGTGCTTGCCCGAACGCCCGGCGCCCCTGAAGGGACGCGCGGAATCTCGTTGTTTCTCGTGCCCAAATACCTCGTCAATTCAGATGGTTCCCTGGGTGAGCGCAACGATATTGCGTGCGTGTCCCTTGAGCACAAGCTTGGCATTCACGCGAGCCCCACTTGCGTGATGCAGATGGGCGATGGCGGGGGAGCCAGGGGTTGGCTGGTGGGTGAAGAGAACTGCGGGCTGCATGCAATGTTCACGATGATGAACCGGGCGCGGCTCGCCGTCGGCGTCGAAGGCACGGCAATCGCCGAACGCGCATACCAGCAGGCGTTCGCCTATGCGCAGGAACGCAAGCAGGGCCAAGACCTGAATGGTCGTGAGTCTGCCATTATTGCTCATCCGGACGTGAAACGAATGTTGCTTTCCATGAAGGCCAAGACCGCTGCATCTCGGGCGATCTGCTTTATGACCGCACGCATGATAGATATTGCCGAGCGCAGCTCGGATGAGAAGGATCGCGACGCCGCTGACGCCATGGCGAGCCTGCTCACACCAGTTGCCAAGGCATTCTCAACCGACATGGGCGTTGAGGTCGCCTCGGATGGCGTCCAGGTGCATGGCGGAATGGGATACATCGAAGAGACCGGAGCCGCTCAGCATTTGCGAGACGCGCGCATTGCCCCGATCTATGAGGGAACCAACGGCATTCAGGCGATCGATCTGGTTACGCGCAAACTGCCGCTCAATGAAGGTGGCGTTGTTGCAACGCATATCGCTGAGTTGAAGAATATTCTGAGTGAAGTCCGAGCCTCGAACGAACCCTCCTTCGGCAATATGAGTGCAAGGCTTGATGAAGCGATCGGTGCTCTGGAAGAGGCCACGACATGGATGCTGGGAATGCTCAGGAGCAACCCGGAGTCAGCGTTGGCAGGCGCTACGCCTTACCTCAAACTTTTTGGCATAGCGAGCGGAGGCATCTGGCTTGCGAAAGGTGCCTTGGCTCAGACCCGTGACGGAAATGCAAACATGTCGGATCGCATTGTGACAGCTCGATTTTACGCGGAAGTGCTCAGTACCGAGGCGCCGGGGCTTGCCAGGGCAATCGTGGAGGGGTCCTTCTGGGTTGCGTCCGACTTGTCTGATGCGCAAGCCGGGTAGCGGAACGCTCACAAGGGGAATATGAATAGGCCATGACGCAGTGAGGAAACGAGTTGAGTAGGACAGAATGGCGACGCTCTATCTGACCCATGACGTGTGCATCGAGCACGATACGGGGCCCGGCCATCCGGAACGCCCCGACCGCCTGCGCGCCATCAAGATGGTCACCGATCAGCCTGACTTCGATGCTCTGGTGCGCGAAGAAGCGCCGATGGCGGACGTCAGCGATATTGAGCGGGCGCATCCGGGAGACTATATCGACTCCATCCGCAAGGCTGTCCCTGAAGAGGGGCTGGTGCGCGTTGACGGCGATACGGTTCTGAGCCCCAAGAGCTGGGATGCCGCGCTGCGCGCAGTGGGTTCCGGCATCCGGGCTGTCGACCAGGTGATGGCGGGCGACGCATCAAACGCCTTTTGCGCGATCCGGCCATGTGGTCACCACGCCGAACAGCGTGTGGCCATGGGCTTCTGCGTGTTCAACAACATTGCAATCGCGGGGCTCCATGCGCGCGCCAAGCATGGTGCTGAGCGTATTGCCGTTGTTGATTTCGATGTTCATCACGGAAACGGCACCCAGGCCATGTTCTGGGAGGATCAGGATCTCTATTTTGGTTCCACGCACCAGATGCCGCTGTTTCCCGGCACCGGCGCGATCACCGAGACAGGTGTGGGGAATATCTGGAACGCGCCCATGCGTGCCGGTGACGGAGGCGACGTGTTCAAGGAAGCTTTCGAAAGCCGCATTCTTCCGCGGCTGCTGATGCACAAACCTGATCTCATTCTGATATCGGCTGGATTTGACGCGCATGAGCGCGATCCGCTGGGCAGCCTGCGGCTGGTCGAGGAAGATTTCGCCTGGGCGACGAACAAGCTCATCGATATTGCCGACAAGACATGTGAGGGCCGGGTGGTGTCGATGCTAGAAGGCGGTTATGACCTGAACGGGCTTGCCAATTCTGTTGGCGCGCATGTCCAGGCATTGATGAAAGCCGGGGCCTAGAGTGAGGATGATGGCGAGAAATGGCTGAAAAGAACAAGGCAGACGACATCGCAAAAATGAGTTTCGAGGCTGCCATGCAGGAACTTGAACAGATTGTGGCCAAGCTTGAAAAGGGTGATGTCGAGCTTGAAGAATCCATCGCCATTTATGAACGTGGCGAAGCGCTGCGAGGCCATTGTGATGCGCTTCTGAAAAAAGCCGAAGCCAAGGTCGAGAAGATTACGCTTGGCGCTGATGGCAAGCCCGCCGGTACGGAACCTCTCGATGTCGAAAACTGACGAGCCGGTGGCGCCGCTTGCCGGCATCCGGGTTCTCGATCTGGCCACCTTCATAGCAGCTCCGTTTGTGGCTACTACACTCGGCGAATTCGGGGCTGAAGTCATCAAGGTCGAGCGCCCCGACGGCGGCGACCCCTGGCGACGCTACGGGACACCCAAGGATGATGGCGATACGCTGGCGTGGAAAAGCGAGGCGCGCAACAAGCGCTCGGTCACGCTCAATCTGCGCACGCCGGAAGGTGCGGAACTGCTGAAAAAACTCGTCTCGAAGTCCGATGTCGTGTGCGAAAATTTTCGACCCGGTACACTTGAGAAATGGGGCCTTGGCTGGGATGTCCTGCACGAGATCAATCCCCACCTGATTCTGCTGCGAATTTCGGGATACGGCCAGACCGGGCCTTATCGCGACAGACCGGGCTTTGCACGGATTGCCCACGCCTTTGCCGGATTGACCCATCTGGCCGGCATGCCTGGCGGTCCGCCTGTAACGCCGGGTTCCACCTCGCTCGCGGACTATACGACGGGGCTCTACGGGACCATTGCTGTGCTGCTGGCGCTCCGCCATCGCGACATGACCGGACAGGGGCAGGTCATTGATCTTTCCTTGTATGAGTCGATTTTCCGGGTGCTTGATGAATTGGCTCCAGCATACGCGGAAGCGGGCATTATTCGTGGCCGCGAAGGCACCAAAACGCTCAACGCGGTGCCCCATGGTCACTACCAGACAAGTGATGGCAAATGGATTGCGCTCTCCGGTACGTCGGACACCATGTTTGCAAGACTGTGCGACATGATGGAGCGACCCGAACTGGCGGCATCCGACATGTATGGGGAGGTGAGCCAAAGGCTTCAGCATTACGACGAAGTCGATACGATCATGAGTGACTATATCAAGAGCTTTAGCCGGGACGACTTTCTTGCACGCTGTGTGGAGTTCGAGGTTCCCGCCGCACCGGTGAACACCATCGCGGACATTTTTTCCGACCCGCATTTCAAGGCGCGCGGCACACTAACCGAGGTGAAGGACTGGACCGGCAATCCGGTTACGATGCCGGACGTCGTGCCACGGCTGTCCGAAACGCCTGGACGAATAACCAGCACGGGACCTGAGTTGGGGGAGGGGACCGAGGCCATACTCGGTGAGCTCTGTGGGCTGAGTCAGGCGGATTTTGCAAAGTTGAAAGAGCAGGGCGTGGTATGATGAGGACGAGATTGAGTTGGCTGGACGCGAAGTGCGTATCCGCTTGCAACTCAAGGCTGTATCCGTTCAAATGCGCGGCCTTCGAAATGTGCTCTGAAACTGAGCGCGGAAAGTGAAATGCAACGTGTCTAACCCAATTGACACTCCGCTACTTGACCAGATCCAAAGTCCTACGGATCTGCGCGAACTGGATGACACCGATCTGCCGCAGCTTGCCGATGAGCTGCGCCGCGAAACTGTCAGTGCCGTATCCGTAACAGGCGGGCATCTGGGAGCGGGGCTTGGCGTCGTCGAACTGTCCTTGGCGATCCATAAGGTTTTTGATACGCCGGACGACAAGCTCATCTGGGATGTTGGGCATCAGTGCTATCCCCACAAGATCCTGACAGGCCGACGTGACCGTATCCGCACCCTGCGCCAGGGTGGTGGCTTGTCCGGCTTTACCAGGCGCGCGGAAAGCGAATACGATCCCTTCGGTGCGGCCCATTCCTCCACGTCGATTTCCGCCGGTTTGGGCATGGCTGTGGCGCGTGATTTGTCGGGTTCCGACAGCAATGTCGTCTGTGTTATCGGCGACGGGGCGATGAGCGCCGGTATGGCTTATGAGGCGATGAACAATGCAGGCGCAATGGACTCGCGTTTGATTGTCATCCTCAATGACAACGACATGTCGATCGCGCCACCGGTTGGAGCCATGAGTGCCTATCTCGCACGGCGCCTGTCGGGTGGCACCTACCGGCATTTCCGCAATTGGGCCAAGCAGCTTGCCAAACGCCTTCCCAAAACCTGGGAACGCCGTGCCGCGCGCGCAGAGGAATATACGCGCAGCTTCTGGTCCGGCGGCACATTGTTCGAGGAGCTGGGTTTTTACTATGTCGGCCCGATTGATGGGCACAATTTCGACCACCTTCTCCCTGTGTTGCGCAACGTGAAGGATGCGCAGGACGGTCCCATCCTCGTTCATGTTGTGACGCAGAAGGGCAAGGGGTACGCGCCGGCGGAAGAGTCCGATGACAAGTATCACGGCGTTGCCCGCTTCGACGTGGTGACGGGTGCGCAGGAAAAGTCCAAACCGAACGCGCCATCCTACACCAAGGTCTTTGCCGGCGCGCTGAGCAAGCTGGCAGAGAGCGACGACAAGATTGTCGGAATTACCGCGGCCATGCCGGATGGAACCGGGCTCGACATTTTTGGCGAAAAGTTTCCTGACCGCTGTTTTGACGTCGGCATTGCAGAGCAGCACGCCGTGACGTTCTCCGCTGGACTTGCAACGCAGGGTTACAAACCGTTCGCTGCGATCTATTCGACCTTCCTGCAGCGCGCCTACGATCAGGTCGTGCATGATGTCGCCATACAGAGATTGCCGGTGCGCTTTGCGATTGACCGTGCCGGTCTGGTGGGCGCGGATGGACCGACCCATGCGGGCGCCTTTGATGTTGCATATCTGACCTGTCTGCCGGGTTTTGTTGTCATGGCGGCGTCGGATGAGGCGGAGTTGGTGCGCATGGTGGCGACTGCCGCGCAAATCAATGACCGCCCTTCTGCATTCCGTTATCCGCGAGGTGAGGGCGTCGGTGTGGAGTTGCCGGAAAATCCTGAACCACTCGAGATCGGCAAGGGCCGGATCGTTCAGGAGGGCTCTGCGGTCGCACTCTTGTCGTTTGGCGCAAGATTGCAGGAGTGCCTAGTGGCAGCCGACAAGCTTGCTGCACAAGGGCTATCCGCGACAGTGGCCGACGCACGGTTTGCGAAGCCTCTTGATCAGGAGCTTATCGCTCAGCTCGCCGCAGACCATGAGGTGCTTGTCACTATTGAGGAAGGGTCCGTCGGCGGGTTCGGTTCGCATGTCCTTAAGTTACTCTCCGATGAGGGGCTTCTTGAGAACGGCCTAAAGGTTCGCTCCATGGTGTTGCCGGACGTATTCATCGATCAGGACAAGCCCGATGTCATGTACGCGCAAGCGGGCCTCGATGCGGATGGAATCGTCAATACAGTCTTCTCCGCACTCGGCCGGGATCAGGCAGCGGAAACCGGCGAGCGCGCCTGACGCGCCGGTTCGATTATCCTAGTCTCGGCAATACGCCTGTAATTTGCTGATGACTGTGTCTGCTCCCTTCAGCGAGACCACAAGAGCTGGTCCTCGATCGACCATCACCTCCACGCTTTCAAAGTTGCGCATGTGCTGAAGGATCTCATGATCAATGGGGATCGCGACTTCCGGTTCTATTGTGCCGTCCATATCATTTGCGACAAGCTCGCCTTTGACATCGACCGCGCCGTCGCCAAACAAAAAGGTGACGTTGCGCGTTTCGCCGGCCTTTCCGCCTTTTACGTTCATGGTCGGGATAAGCGTAACAGTCTGACCTTTAGTGCAAACGGCACTGAACCTGGCCCCGTCGCAGTTGGTACAATCAGAGAAAAACGCCTGTGCCACGTCTTCTGATGCGTAAAAATGCCACTTCAACTCTGCGGCCATGGTGACTGTGCCGATGCATGCAATCAGGCCGGTGCAATATGCAAGATGGCGAAAGATGCCGGTTGTCAGTCTGAACATTGCCAAGCCTTTCAATGTTATCTGAGAGCGAGGTGGGGAACATGATACGAGGTTTCGTTCGTTTTGAGACATCTATGATGGGCATGAAGAATTTCTATCCAGAGGTCGAGCGAGCAGGGGGACAATGACATGACACCACGCATCCGGCTCGACGATTTGCTGGTGCAAAGAGACTTGGTCGCGAGCAGATCTCGGGGCGCTGATGCAATACGCCGGGGTGCGGTAACTGTTGAAGGCAAAACCGCAAGGAAGGCAGGTCAGCGGGTTGCCGCAGACGCGCAGGT
>DEIT01000226.1 GCA_002352635.1 Hyphomicrobiaceae bacterium UBA2767
AAAAGAGAAATCGGCCACCTCACCAAAGGCAAAACCGAACAAGGCAAAGGGGCCGTCCCAACGCGAACTGGCCCGTAATGCCGCAAGCAGAGAAGCTGATCCTGAGACACCGGCTGAAGGACCGTTTGCGCGGTTGCGCAAGATATTCGGCGCAGAAGGCAGCTAGGGACGGCATATGGGCTTTAAATGCGGCATTGTCGGACTGCCGAATGTAGGCAAGTCCACCCTCTTTAACGCGCTGACTCAGACAGCTGCAGCGGAGGCGGCCAACTACCCCTTCTGCACCATCGAACCCAACGTGGGTGAGGTTCCGGTGCCCGATCCTCGCCTTGAGAAGATCGCCGGAATCGTCAAGCCCTCATCCGTCATCCCGACCCGCCTCACCTTTGTGGACATTGCAGGCCTCGTAAAAGGCGCCTCAAAAGGCGAAGGACTCGGCAACCAGTTCCTCGCGCATATCCGCGAGGTGGATGCCATCGCTTACGTGCTCAGATGTTTCGATGACCCGGACGTAACCCATGTGGACGGGCATATCGATCCGCTGGCCGATGCGGAGACGGTTGAGACGGAACTGATGCTCGCCGACATGGAAAGCCTGGAAAAACGCATTGAGCCATTGGAGAAAAAGATCCGTGGCCAGGACAAGGAAGCGAAGAAAACGCTCGAACTTGTGAATGCGGCCCTCGAAATGCTGCGCGAAGGACAGCCTGCGCGTCTGGCAAATGTCGCGGAGGAAGACAGGCGGACGTTTCTCGCACTCAATCTGCTCACCTCAAAGCGCGTTCTTTATGTCTGCAACGTCGATGAAGCGTCAGCAGCAACCGGCAATGCGTATTCGAAGCTGGTTGAGGAGACGGTCACCAAAGCAGTGGCAAATGCCGGTGCATCAGATCCCAAGCCACCACAGGTGGTCGTAATCTCCGCCAAGATCGAGGCGGAACTCGCTCAACTCGCCGACGATGAACGCACCGAATATCTGCAGGAACTTGGGCTTTCCGAAGCAGGACTCGACCGGCTAATCCGTTCAGGCTACGACCTGCTCGACCTGATTACCTATTTCACTGCTGGTGAAAAGGAAGCACGTGCCTGGACCGTCCGCGAAAACACGAAAGCCCCGCAGGCAGCAGGGCAGATTCATACAGACTTCGAACGGGGTTTTATCCGCGCGGAAACAATTTCCTACGATGACTTCATAAGCTGCAACGGTGAGGCTGGCGCGCGCGATGCCGGCAAGTTGCGCCTGGAGGGTAAGGACTATGTCGTCAAGGACGGCGACGTGCTGCACTTCCGTTTTGCAACGTGACCCGCGGCAGTGATCTTCACTGCCTTATTTCTGAAGCGCTGGAATTGCCGCAATGAGCCCATCGAGGATCATGCCGATTGCAATTGCCGCCAATAGCATACCCATGATCCGCGTAACAATGTTCATGCCCGTGGATCCGAGCCATTCACCAACGCGTTCACCCATGGCAAAGGTGATGTAGATCAGGGCGCAGATAAAGAAGAGAACTCCCGCGCACAGCAACTTGTCGGGAAGTCCGTGCGCCTTGTGGGCAAACACGATCACCGTCGTCATGGACCCCGGACCGGCAAGCAAGGGAATCGCCAGGGGAAAAAGCCCCGGATTGTTCTTTTCACGACCCTCGTCGGATTCTTCCGGTGAATGGCTAATCCGGCTTGTCTCGACATGCAGCATAGAATGGGCAATGGCCAAGATCAGCAACCCGCCGGCTATGCGGAAGTCGTTCACTGTGATTCCAAAGAACGTCAGGATATGATTACCGGTGAACAAAACCACCATTAGGATCACGAAGGCTGAAACCGCACCGGTAAACGCAATAGCCGCGTGCTGTTTTGCTGTCTTTCCGTCAGTGACCGACAGGAATATGGGAAGGTTCGTCAGCGGATTCATGATCGCAAACAGGGCTGCGAACATCTTCGTTGCAATTACAAAATCCATTGCCTGCCCCCCTAGCCGGTTCACACAAGACAAGCATGTTTACCGCGAATAGGAAACCGTCGCAGTGGTTCACGAAAACAAGGTTCTCCGCTCTATCGAAACACCAGACGGCGGGCGCTGCGTCGATCTGTTTGTGCGGCCTGATGGCACCTACGGCTTTGAGGAGTACCGCCGCGACAGCGAAGACGGGCGGGGCTGGTTTCCCATCGGATTTTACAGCAAAGAAACTTTTTTCATCGAGCAGGAAGCACTAGACGCAGCACTAATGTCCATCCCGTGGCTCACGGACGTCCATCAACCGCCCCGCTCTTAGTTGTCCTGCTGACCATACGTCTCGAAGCGTTCAAGGACGCGGGCCATCTCGTCACCATCCAGAATGTGCGGCTCGCCCGTCTGAAGTGCAGCCACATACTGCGCGGCAAGCGATTCCACTTCGCGCGCCAGACCAAGAGCAGCGTCCAGATTAGCGCCGCACGCGATTGCGCCGTGATTGGCCATCAGGCACGCCGTGCGATCTTCTAGCGCCACCGCAACATGGTCGGCGAGTTCCTGAGTGCCGAAGGTTGCATAGTCGGCCAACGGGATGTCATCTCCTCCAGCCACCGCAACCATATAGTGGAACGCCGGGATCGTCCTTCGGCAACAGGCAAGAGCCGTCGCAAAGCGAGAATGGGTGTGCACGACTGCGTGGGCGTCTTTCCGGACAACATAGGCGGAAAAGTGGAACCGCCACTCGCTGGAAGGTTTACGGGCACCTGATGCCGAATCTCCATTTCCATCAATGAAAACAATATCTTCCGGGATCAAATTATCGTACGCCATGCCGGTTGGCGTAATCAGCATGCCATCTTCCCACCGGGCCGATACATTTCCCGAGGTGCCGGGCGACAACCTCTCTCGCGACATGGCGAGCGCAGTATCGATGATCTCCTGCCGCAACCAGGCTTCATCCTGATCAGCCATCTTCCACCATCTCAGGATAGAGACCGAGAAGACCCTCCATGCTCGCCTCGCATATGCCTCTTTCAGTAATGAGGCCGGTAACGAGTCTGGCAGGAGTGACGTCAAATGCCGGGTTGGCCGCAGGGCTTCCTGGTGCGGCAATGTCTATGGTGGCGACCTTTCCGTTCTTCGCACGGCCGGTCATATGCGTAACCTCCTCCGCGCCACGTTCCTCGATTGGAATTTTAAATCCATCGTCGAGAGACCAGTCGATCGTTGAATGCGGTAACGCCACATAGAATGGCACTTCATTGTCAGCAGCCGCGAGCGCCTTGAGATATGTGCCGATCTTGTTTGCAACGTCGCCGTTGGCAGCCGTCCGGTCCGTGCCGGTGATGCAGAGATCAACTT
>DEIT01000214.1:0-5651 GCA_002352635.1 Hyphomicrobiaceae bacterium UBA2767
AGACGGCGTGCCTACCAACGAAACACTCAGCCGGTTGGCGCTCTAGATCGGGAGGCAACGGGGCATGCATCATGTCATCCTCGGCGCCGGCCCTGCGGGCGTTCTGGCCGCGGATACGCTGCGAACGCGCGACCCGGATGCGCAGATCACACTCGTATCTGGAGAGAACAGCGTTCCCTATTCCCGGATGGCCATTCCCTATCTCCTCGCCAACCGCATTCGCGAGGAGGGAACCCACTTGCGGCAGGACGCAGATCATTACAAGGACCATACAATCGATCTCAAGCATGCCCGTGCAACTGCGATCGATGTGAAGAAGAAAGCCGTAAAGCTCGACGGCGGCGGCAAGCTCAAATACGACCGGTTGCTGATTGCGACAGGAGCGAGCCCGATACGCCATCCGGTTCCCGGTCTCGATCTGCCGGGCGTGCACAGTTGCTGGACGCTCGACGACGCCAGAGCAATTGCGGATCGGGCCCTCAAGGGGGATGAGGTTGTCCTGATGGGTGCGGGTTTTATCGGCTCGATCATCCTCGAAGCGCTGGTAGAACGAGGCGTGAAGCTTACGGTTGTGGAAATGGCTGACCGTATGATCTCGCACATGATGGATGAGACAGCAGGCGGCATGCTGCAACGTTGGTGCGAAGGAAAAGGCATCAAGGTTCTTACAGGCGTGAAAATCAATGAGATCAGGCGTGGAAGAAGTCGCCTGGATGTGGCGCTTTCCACGGGCAAGATCATTTCGGCAAAACTTGTAGTGGTCGCGGCAGGCGTGGCGCCCAACAGCAGCTTTCTTGAAGGTAGCGGCATCAAGACGGATCAGGGCGTCAAGGTGAACCGCTTTTTGCGTACCAGCGCGCGCGATGTCTACGCCGCGGGCGACGTGGCCCAGGCAAAGGACATGTCGACGGGCGAGTTTTCCGTTTTGGCAATCCAGCCCGTTGCCACAGACCATGGGCGTATTGCAGCCCTCAATATGGCCGGCGAGCCAACACCCCATGAGGGCAGCTTGAATATGAACGTGCTCGACACGCTGGGTCTGATCTCATCATCTTTCGGTGCATGGCACGGCGTGAAAGGTGGTGACAACGCGCGCATGAGTGATGAGGACGGCTATCGTTACCTCAGGCTGGAATTTGATGACGACCGCCTTGTCGGCGCGCAGGCGGTTGGTTTGACAGATCATATCGGCGTCGCACGCGGCCTTATTCAAACAGGGCAAAGGCTTGGACGCTGGAAGGACAGGTTGAAGACGTCACCTGAGCGCCTGGCTGAGGCCTATATCGCAACGGCTCATGGCCTGGCCGGGGTCTGACAGAAATCAATGAAAGTCACTCTGAAGCTCTACGCCTCGCTCGGTGCGTTCCTCCCCCCGGGATCGAAGCGAAATGCGATCGACCTGGAAGTCTCTAAAGGCGCAAGCATCGGCGATGTTTTGGCTGAAAACCGCGTGCCGCGCGAGAACTGCCACCTTATTCTCGTGAACGGACATTTCGCACCACCTGCGACGGCAGACGAAAAAATCCTCGTCGATGGCGATACACTTGCCGTTTGGCCCCCTGTCGCTGGGGGATAGGCGGAGTGGACGAACCCGAAGCCAGAGTAGAGAAAATCATGTCTCTAACGTTTGCGGATTTTCATCGCAGCCTGAATGCGCTCGCGCCGGATCTGGAGCTTAGCCACGGGCACGCCGATGTCAGGATACCGGTTGGAAAATCGGACGTGCGAATTTTCTACGAGCCACTAGAGGGTGCAACCCTCGGGGGCCTGCTGGCGCTACCGCGCGCGCGCGTTACCCTGTTCCTTGAGGGACTCGATGCAAACGAGCGCGATATATTCCTCACCCGCTTTGACCGGGCCTTCCAACGCGGCGGGGGCTAGATGCAAAATGCCGGGCGGAGAGCATTGATCTCAATCCGCCCGGTCAGACCTGGAAAGGAATAACGCGCCCTAGTGAACGAGATAGGGAAGGTTCACGATGAACATGGTCGCAACCATTGCACCAACGATTACCAGGTTCGAAACAATGCCGGTCATGGGACAATCTCCAATTTCTTGAGCCGCACTGTGCGGCGTCTAACCCGCAAGATGGAGGTTAACACTTGTTAATTCAAACGATATTTATTGACGTTTAAATTAAGTTGTACTTTATTAATTGTCATGAATATCCCCCAACTTCGTACCCTTGTTGCGATCACTGAAGCCAAGGGGTTCGCGGCGGCGGCGGATCGTCTCTTCATTACGCCTGCCGCTGTCAGCCAGCAAATGCGCACGCTGGAGGGCGAGCTGCAGGTGCCGTTGTTTGACCGCACCACGCGGCCACCTCGTCTCAACGCCCATGGCGTGCACATCGCGGAGCGCGCCCGAGAAGTTCTGCGGATATTCGATGCATTCACCGAGGAAGCCCGCGCACCGGATGAAATTGCAGGCGTGCTGACCTTGGGATGTATCAGCGGATTTTCCTCCAATCTCATCCCGGAGGCGCTTGGTAATCTGCGCAAACGTTATCCGCGCCTGCTTGTGCGCATAGAAGAGGGCCAGTCGGCAGCACTCATAAATCGGGTACGCCGCAGGGAACTGGATGGCGCAATCGTAACCGAGCCGCTTGTCCCCGAGCCCGCACTGGAAATGCTGCCTATCACGACCGAACCGCTTGTCGTTGTGGCGCCTCCTGACGCGAAGGTTTCCTCATGGGTTGAAGCATTGACCACGCTGCCGTTCCTGCGCGTCAACCGCCTCTCCGGCATGGGAGCCGTCATCGACGCAACCATGCGTAGCGCGGGCCTAATCGTCACCGACGCCATGGAGCTTGATTCCTCCGACGTTGTCCTCTCCATGGCACATGCGGGCCTTGGGTCCGGCGTCATTCCGGCCGGACGACTCAAAGGGGAGTATGGACACACGGTCCGATGCTTCGTGTTTGGTGATCCGCCGGTTGCTCGCCGTGTGGTTCTTGCAGAACGTCCCGACTATGAGCGTTCTGACCTTTCGCAGGTCCTCTATCTGGAACTCAAACGCCTCACTGAGAAAAACGACCCGTCCCGGCACCTATCAAATGTTGGCGCAGTGACGCAGAGCCAGTAATGTTGGGTGCAATTGAACCAGCTACCGGGAGACGTGCTGGATGAAACGGAATCTGTCAGCTATCGCAGCAGCGGTGATTGTTCTTTGGGCGACAGCATCGGGCGCGCAAGCCAGCGCCTGCGCCAACGATCAGTATGTGCACAATGGGTCCATCATGGACGTTCAGATCTGTGATGGTGGCCGCCTGGCGATCAGCTACTCGCAGCCGCGTGCCGGCTTGGCCCGAGTAGGCGCCCGCCCTGGATCACTGCTGTTCGACGGTGTTGAGGGACCGGGTGGAGCAATATCCGGGCAATCGCGGCTGTTCAGCGCGCGCTGTGGCGTTGTTCCCTACGCGGTCAGCGGAAGCCGGCAGGGCAATACAATCGTCCTGCGAGGCTCCGCACCCATACGCGGACCCGGCTGCCAGGTTGTGCGTTATCGCCAGGACGATCTTGTTTTCACGCCGGTTGCTGCCGCACCCCAGCCCAATCCCACACCGCAATGTCCACCCGGGTTTGTCTTCGTAAACGGGCAATGCGTTCGTGCAGGCCCGGGTCCGGCGCCTGGCCCTGTTGGGGGCGACTGGTACGCCATTGCAGGGTCGTTCCGGTCTCAGAACAAAGCAAACGCACGCATCGCGCAGTTGGGCGGCGATGGCTGGTTCATCATGAATACGTCGCAATGTCCGAATTTCCGCAACGGTTACTGGATTGCGACCAGCGGTCCAATGGCAAGAGGTCAGGCTCAGGCACTGGCATCAACCGTGCGCCGGTTTGGGGCATACGCCAAGACCTGTCACTAGTTCGGGAGATCGCCTATCCACTACTTGCGGGCAGTCCTTGCGGTATGTGCCGTCTTGGCGTTTGTCACGCCGGCAAATTCGGCAGACGATGCGGTACTTTGGGCCGCGCTGAGACAACCCGGCCATTTCGCCATGATCCGCCACGCGCTCGCTCCCGGAACGGGCGATCCGGACAACTTCCGCCTTGACGATTGTGGCACGCAGCGCAACCTTTCAGATGCCGGGCGTCGACAGGCAAAGCGCACCGGTGACGCGTTTCGCGCAAATGGCATCTCGAACGCAATCTTGTATTCAAGCCAGTGGTGTCGGTGCCAGGAGACGGCCATGCTGGTCGAGCTTGGTCCGGTGAAATCTCTGCCTGCACTCAATTCGCTCTACCTGTTTCCTGAGCGAGAACAGGAACAGGTTGACGACCTTCGGAAAAAAATCACGTCCATGGACCTGTCCAGTCCGGTTGTGATGTTGACCCATCAATTCACGATACGGGCGCTTGTCGGCACGACGACGCGTTCGGGAGAAATCGTCGTACTAAGGCGAGGTGAAAAGGGCAAACTGTCAATCATTGGCAAGATAGCGCCGCGCCCGACCGATTAATCGGCCTCCACCAATTGAACTAGAATGAATTAGCGTCCGCCAAGCGGCGCCCTTTCCAGGAGCCATAGGACGTTACCTCACCAGTCCCGCTACATGGTCTGCGAATGCCTGCGTTCCCATTGCACCACCGAGATCAACAGTCCGGGTCGATGGGTCTGACAGCGCATTGTCAACCGCTTCATTCATGGTGCTCGCCGCGTCATGCAGATCGTCACGACCGTGCTTTTCACTGAGCCAGTCCAGCAACATGGCAATCGACAGAATGAGTGATGTGGGGTTGGCCTTGTCCTGTCCGGCGATATCAGGTGCGGAACCATGTTGCGCTTGCGCAAAACACTGGCTGTCGCTCGCCATGGTCGAACCGGCAAGCCCCAGACTTCCGGAAAGTTCGCTTGCAAGGTCGGAGAGAATATCGCCATACATGTTGGTCGCCAGCACGACGTCAAAACGGGACGGGTCACGCACCAGATAGGCAGTCATGGCGTCTATGAGAACATCATCGAGCTCCACATCTGGAAACTCCTTCGCCACTTTGCGAACCTGTTCCAGATAGAGCCCATCCGTCACTTTGAGCACATTGGCCTTGTGAACGGCGGTAACCTTTTTGCGCCGCTTCATGGCAAGGTCGAAGGCCGCGCGCGCGATGCGTTCGCACGCTCGCGCCGTGATCTTGCGAACGGACATGGCAAGGTCTGGTGTCGGCATGAATTCGCCCGGCCCCATAAACATGCTTCGATCTGCATAGAAGCCCTCGGTGAGTTCGCGCATTATGACGAGATCAAGTCCCTCTTTCCCTTGAGCGACACCGGGCCGCGTGCGGGCGGGACGGGCGTTTGCATACAGGTCGAGTCCGATGCGGAAACGCGCGGAGACGTTGATGCCGCCCTCTTCCGGCGGTGGATACGCGACATTGTCCTGGGGTCCAAGAATGACTCCATCGAAACCGGCTATCTTGTCCAGAAGATCCGGTCTCACCGATATCCCGTGCTTTTCAAGACTGGCGAAACCGACATCATCATGCTCGAACTCGAACCCCAGCCCGCGCGCATCATTGATCGCACTAAGCACTTGCATACCCGCGCTGACAATCTCCGGCCCGATCCCGTCGCCTTCCAATACAAGAATTTTCATGCGTGTTCTTCTCCCTCCAAGCCCTGAAGAAACGGGCAAGATTCAATAAATTCCCCGA
>DEIT01000214.1:5703-8428 GCA_002352635.1 Hyphomicrobiaceae bacterium UBA2767
GAGCAAATGATTAAACTGCGCATCACAAGCGGTAATGGGTGCGGGATAGGTGGAAATCTGCTCGTTCAGTTCCGATCGCCTTGCCTCAAGTTCCATCCTGGCGGATTTCCACGCATCACTTGACGTCACGACCCACCTCCTGCGGTACAGCCCACAAATCATATTCATCTGCATGTTCCACGCGAACCTGCAGCATGTCGCCCGGCTCCAGTTCCGTTTGACCATTGAGGAAAACACAACCGTCGATCTCAGGCGCGTCCCACGCCGAACGGGCGATGGCGCCTTCTTCATCGACCTCATCGACCAGCACTTCTATCGTTTTGCCAACCCGGGCGGAAAGCAGCTCCGCGCTCACTGCCGCTTGTGTCTCCATAAGTCGGGCGTAACGCTCATCTTTGACTTCTTCGGGCAGCTGATCTGTCAGCGCATTGGACGCAGCACCTGCAACATCCTCGTATTTGAAGCAGCCAACGCGGGTGAGTTTCGCTTCCTTCAACCACTCCAGAAGGAAAACGAAGTCCTCCTCTGTCTCGCCTGGGAAACCGACAATAAAGCTCGATCGTATGCCAAGTTCGGGGCACACCTCACGCCAGGAATGAATGCGCTCCAGCGTCTTCTCCTGATGCGCGGGGCGACGCATTGCTTTCAGTACCTTTGGGCTGGCATGCTGAAACGGGATGTCCAGATAAGGCAGGATGCGCCCTTCGGCCATCAGAGGAATAACCTGGTCCACATGCGGATATGGATAGACATAGTGAAACCGGACCCACACACCCAAACTTCCGAGCGCCTCAGCCAGATCAAAGAAACGCGTTTTGAGCTCGATGCCATTCCAGGTGCTAGGCGCAAATTTCAAATCGACGCCGTAGGCGGACGTATCCTGGCTGATCACCAGCAACTCCCGCACGCCCGCTTCGACAAGCCGTTCCGCCTCACGCATCACGTCGCCGGACGACCGGCTTGCAAGCTTTCCGCGCATTGATGGGATGATGCAAAAGGCGCAGGAATGATTACACCCCTCGGAGATCTTTAAATACGCATAGTGGCGGGGTGTCAGGCGGATGCCCTGTGGTGGAATGAGATCCATATACGGGTCGTGGGCAGGTGGCACGACATTGTGGATTTCCGAAACCACCCGCTCATACTGCTGCGGACCGGTGACGGCGAGGACGCCAGGATGCTCTGCGCGAATTCGCTCCTCCTCCACCCCCAAACAACCGGTAACGATGACCTGGCCGTTTTCCGCCAGCGCCTCGCCAATGGCGTCAAGCGACTCCTTCTTTGCGCTGTCGAGGAAACCGCATGTGTTGACCACGACAACATCGGCGCCTTCATAGTCCGGTGAAAGCTCGTACCCTTCCGCACGCAGCTTTGTGATGATCCGTTCGGAGTCGACGAGCGCTTTGGGACAGCCAAGGCTGACGAAGCCGACTTTCGGAGCAGGAGGAGATGCAGCCTTCCGGTGCGATGTGGGGAGGGGTGTTTCCATGGGGCTTCTTATAGGCGAGCACGGCGGCCGCGTCAGCACATGCCTTGCAACTTGTACGTAGCGGGCGATCGACGAGATCAGGTAGCACGTTAGAAACCGTGCTGTCCCTCGTGGTCTGTCGAGAGAAACGCGCGTGGCGGACTATCGCAGTAGATTTTTCAGAATATCTTCCGGGCTCGCCTGCTCGCCTTGCGGCTGAGTGCCATCTGGAGCCTGCTGGTTACCGCCGCCGAGCACGCCCTGCAACAGCTTGTTGACGTCCTCTTTGTTCTTGAGCTTCTTGAGCGCCTTGCCAACTTTGTCGACTGCGTCCTTGGCCAGTTCTGGATCCCGCATCAACCGATCAAGATCGGGGACAATTTTTGGTTTGGCCCAGGGGCCGGTAATACGCACCGGTATTGCAAGTCCGCGCTTGGGGTCATCCACCGCACCCTGCCCCTGCAGATTGGCAACAATTCTCGGCAACGCCGTGTAGTCTATCCTCTCGCGGCCAATGTTGACGTTTCCCTCGCCGGTCATGCGGACAAGCGGTCCAATCAGCTTCAGATCCTTGTTGTAGGCAATACCCTTTTGAATGGTGAAACTGGCCGAAAGTTCGCTGAAATCGGTTTTTTCGCGGTTGGCGCGCTTCCAACCATCAAGCTTGCCCAGCTTCAGCCCGCGCATCATTTCCGGAATGTTGATGCCCTCGATCGCACCATCGGCAAAGGCAAATCGTCCATTTCCCTGCAGATCACCTACCAACGCCTTTTGCGACCGACCGGCACCAGTGAGTTTGACATCAATATTCGCGCGACCTGAAACCCAGTCAAAGTCAGAGGCGTCCTTGAGCAGAGGCAATGCAGAAACGCCTTTGAGATTAAAAACGGCGGCCATTGCGGGAACCTTGCTAGTACCATTGAGCGTCACCCGGCCGGTGCCGGCTCCTGAATACAGCGCAAGCTTTGTGAGATCAGCGGTTAGCACGCCCTTGTTGAGTGCCGCCGTGAGAGCGCTCTGACCGGTCTTGATCTTCTGATAGAAGATCGCTCCCGTCGTCAGTTTTATGTTCGCGTCAACCGTGCCCAATCCCCTCAGGTCAATGGCCCGCTTGCTCCAGGCTCGCACCTGCGGCTTTGGCGCACTCTGCTTGTCGCCGGACTTGCCCAGCTTTTCTATGAAGTCCGTCAGCGATTGGCCTTCTTTGGATTTGGATTGGCCAGCGGATGGCGCTCCGGATTTCGATGCGCTTGGGAC
>DEIT01000214.1:8576-10298 GCA_002352635.1 Hyphomicrobiaceae bacterium UBA2767
CGTCTTTGCCTTCAGGCCAAGTTGTCCGGAAATGGAAGCGGGGCCCAATCCACCACCCGACGGCAGCGGACTTCCAACCCACTGCGCCAGTGACCGAACCGACTTGGTGCTGGCTGAAAGGGCGCCACTGGCGGAGACATCGGTTGCGATTTGCAATTGCCCATCAAAACTGCCGTCGGCGTGGGGCGAACCAAACTTGATCCGTGCCTTCGACGGTTGCTTGCGCAGCAGGGCCGGAACCTTGTCGAGACCACCCTCAAAAGTGACCTTTTCGCCTCGCCAGTTCAGATCGCCTTTCGCGTTGAGCGGATCGGAGAGGCGGGGCTGAATAACGGACACATTCAACGCCCCAACATTCTGACTTGTGCCGGTTCGTTCGTCGGTGAAAGTCACGGTTCCATCGACGATCTTGACTGTACCGAGCCGAATGTCCTGCACGATTCCTCCGCCCAGACCACCTGCTTGCGCAAGTGACACGTTTGTCTTCGCGTCCGCCTGGCGTTGCACCAGTTCGCTGTTCAGACCCTTGCCATCGAAGGCAGCCGATTTCTTTTCGAAGTCCCAGTTCGTGCGGCCCTGAGTGTCGGACAACAGGTTGAAAACGGGTTTGGTCAGCACGAAACGGTCAACTTCAACGCGGCGGCCGAGCAGTGGCAGAAGCTTCAGGTCCACAGTAAGCGTGTCCACGGTGAGTGTTTCACCACTCTTCATCCCTGGGGGATTCGATATACGCACATCGCCAAGCTTAACGCCGATATTGGGGAACCAGGCGAGCGAGATGTCACCGCCGATTGTCAGATCACGGCCTGTTTGCTCCTTGACGAGGGATGTAACCTGCTCCCGGACCGTTTCCTCGGGCACCAGGAATGCGAGCGCAGCAATTCCCAGAACTGCCAGCATGAACAGTGTGAAGACCGCAGTGAAGACAAACCGGACCCCTCTTGTTCCGCTGCTGAACGTCTTTAGAAACGACCGTTTTTTTCTTTCAGGAGCTGGGGCACGATGGTTGTCCTCTTCGCGCGGTGGTGCTTGCGCGTCAGTGTCCGGCCTAGCACCAACTTGTTGCGTAGGTGGTGTTTGCCGCTCAGCTTCCAGCCTTGTGCTGCCTTGTGGCACAGGTGCTGGAGCCGGCTCTCCCCCTCGCGCTTTCACTGCCCGGCCAACACTCGATACGATCAACTCCGGCACGCGCGGATGAAGGCCAACGGGACCTGTATAGACCGCAGCCGCCCCACTTTCGCGAATTGCATCAGGGATGTCTTGACCCGCATGCATGCCATCGCCTGAGAAAAACCCGGCGACAACGTTTCGGCCTTCATACTGAGAAAGCGCCTCAGTCACGAACGGTGCTTCCTCGATAAAAGCCGTGTCGATGCGGGCAAATGGTGAATGACCTTCTATGATCCGAGCAGCCGCACGGGTCGCATCGGCGTTGGCGGGACCATGTTTTGAGCCGTGGCCGACAACCAGAAGCCTTGTGTCTGCCGGATTGATACCAGCCGCCTTTGCGGTGCGGAGCGAACTTTCCAACATCAGCAAGGGGGCGCGTTGATCCACGCCAAGGGGTTGTAGGATGGATGTCAGAACAGACAGTTCAGCTGCCTTGACGCGTCGCGGCAATTCTTCGGCGGCAAAATACCCCGCGCTCATGAACATGGGATAGACGAGAATCCACTCGCAACCACTCTCCTCCGCGAGGCCAAGCGCACTTTCCAGTGAGGG
>DEIT01000112.1 GCA_002352635.1 Hyphomicrobiaceae bacterium UBA2767
CGAATCCTCTCGGGTGCGCCAATTTTTTTAATGAATTACTCGATTTGTGATATCTGCTTTTTTCAGAAAATAAGCACATAGCAAGCACCAAGCATCTATCCCGAGCCAGTTCAGGATAGCCTGGCGCCAGCCAAAGCTCCGACAAAGGCCAGAACGGCGGTGGCAATCGGCACCCACCACTTGCCGGCTTTTTCTTGCTCCAGCGCGCGCTCATGCAAATCCACAGCGATACCAACCAATGCTGTAATTTCGGAAGGCTCCAGTGGTCGCCTAGTGATCCCGTCACGCTCTTCCGACGTGAGCACGTCGAACTTTTCTCGCGTTATTTCTACAGAACGCTTGGGATCATAGCGCTTTGGATGCTGCCGCCTCCAAACGAGGGATGCCTTTTCGTCTTTCGGATTGATTCGGAAGAACTCAGGGTGTTCGCTGAATATCTTGCCCCAACGCTCAGCTTCTTTCGGTTTGTTGCTGATCTGCTCGGCACATTTTTCAAAGCTGAGTTTGTAATATCTGTAGTTGCCCAATGCGGTAATTGCCGCAATCACGTCAGCAAGCCTGCCATCTTTCAGATAAGGATTCTTGGTCATCGCCCCGGCTCCTACCCCTCATACAAATACCGCTGAAATCCGATGAATGTATCGCGGATCACAGGTATGCCGCCCAGCGCTTCTGCGGCATCGCTCACCGTATGATACCGGAGTTCCATCAACTGGCTTGGCGATATGCTCCGTTTGGTTTGCTGCTGGGGCTCAAATGGCCAAGTGGTCTGAGCCCACAATCGAGCGCTCTCGGTTTTTCCGCCCTCAAGCTCGCGACAGACTTCTAAGACCATCGGGATTTGGTCAGTGGATGAACTCATTCGATAAACCGTCAGTCAAAGGGCCTTTGTTTCAGTCCTCTCTGGTTCAGTATATCTTCCAGGTCCTCACGCGTTAGAGGGCGGTTGTCTTTCATTCCAGTGGCATTTCGAACCAGATCACCCTGCTCTTCCAGAGAGAGCTTCCCGTAACTAGTCAGGGTTGTCATAGCGCTCTCATGGCCAAGGTTCTGACTCCAAGCCTTGCACTCGGAAACTGATAACCTCCGATTATACATCTCTGAAACAAGCGTGCGGCGAAAGCTGTGCGGTGTAAATGCCGGTAGGCCAACGCGTTTAAAGGCGGCCTTGAAGATTGCCCTCACAGGCCCCGCGCCGGACCAAAATTCACGCGCGAGGCCAGTAGCGATGAAGCACATGTTTTCGTCATGTGATACCGCGCTTTTCGGAAACAGCGGGTCATCATCTCCGAAAAGCAATTCTTGGCGCAGATACCGCACCCAGTCGATTGTGATCTGCTCGATTTGAGGACCAACGGGAAAGAAGTAGGTATCGATCCGCTTGCCGAACTTGGTTGCTACCTCGTTCGGGTTCTGAATGACAGCGCGTCGATGGATGTCAACATGCTTAAGCCTTAGCGTGATCATCGCACCGTCGCGAATGCCGGTCAGGATTGTAGAAGCTATAAGAGCCCGGTCGCGTTTTCCGATTGGGTCCCGAGCATTCATCGCATCCAAGACGCGCTCGATTTGGTCAAGGGTCGGATAGGCTTTGTCCGCCGGCGCCTTGGCGGTGCGCACCTCTTTGTCGCTGAGACTCAGGAATTCCACATCAGTCAGGTTGATCTTGCGCTTGTACCCCGGCTGCATGGCGAGCCAGCCGAAGAAACGCTTCAATGCAGTGACGGTTGAGAGGATCGTGGCCTTGGCAAGGTCTAGCTCTGCAAGATGTTCCTTGAAATGGCGAGCGAGTTTCTGGTTAAAAGCACCGAAATCAACAAAGCCCGTGAATTCCTCGTAGCGAAGAATGGCCTTCTCAATCTGCCGAACGGTCTGTTCGGCCTTGCCATCGGCATGCCTTAAGTACTCGCCATAGTCGCGCTTCACCCGTTCATTCTTCGGATTGTGTTTCTTCATCAGATCTTCTCTATCTCCAAGTCACGATTTACAAGGGGATCGTCAGACCCCACTAGGGTTGCGTGACGTTTCGTAGAGAGACCAAAGGTTCGCTCGATTTCATTGAGCTTCGCCCGAGAGCCCTTCTTGTTCATGCGTGTATCGCATTCGATACACCGACCCGTGATCCGCACGGTTTTCTCGTTCTCCAAAACAATGGCGACGGAGTCCGACGCGGCTTGCCTTGGCTCACGACACCGAAAGCAATAGAGCTCGTCGGGTGGGCATTTCCGTCTTCGCGCTGACTGCTTCATCTGAAGCCAGGATTTTAACTCCGCACCAACGATGAGTGTTGGCCTTCCTCCATCAAGAACAGGAAGCCCGTTCCGTATCCAGGTCCGAATTGTACCTTCAGCTACATCAAGGAGATTTGATGCCTCCGGGACGGAATAGCAAACGCTCGTGCGGACCCGTCTCAGATCAGATATGCGCCGCTCTCCCGTCATTGCAGGGCCGTTTCAACCGCGTGGCAGCGTATACTCGGAGGTCGACTGATGCCTGTTCGCCGCGACCCAGGCATCGAGATCGTCAGGACGATAAACAACCCGACGTCCCAGCTTTGAATATGCGGGTCCAGTTCCGCTGAGGCGCAATTTTGCTAATGTGCTAACGGAGAGATCAAGGCGGCTCGCAGCTTGCGCCGCGTCCAGGACAAGGGGGGTGTTCGTGGTCATTAATCCATCACCGAATATTCACCGGACAACCCCGGCAGGTGAGGGAATCGATATCAACCTTTATCGGTGTTGCGCACGTCAATTCACGCGCAACGGATACTACACACACGAGTCCGATAGCTCATAACCGGGTTATTTTCTTGCATCCCTTTGCCAGCCTAAATAGCTCCCTAGCGTCTTCCTTGTTTGCAAACCAGCGCATTACAGTTGTTGCGTTGACACCCAGCTCTTTGCCTATTGTCCGATATGATGGAGAAATTCCTCTCGCACCAAGCTCAAGCGCCGCAAGAGTTGCCTCCCATCTTTTTTCCTTGATTTCTTCTTTCTTGTCCCACTCCGATCGCTCCGAACCAATCTGATGCCGAATCAGGACAATGAGATCTCGGGGAATACGGAGATTCCAGTTCCAGTCCAGACTATCGAGCATCATATTGATCAGGAAGTTGACGAGGTGATCACTGATAGCGATGCCTCGACTGGCAACATGTGACTGACCTTCCTTTTCGCAATCGGAACGTTCTATGAGCCGCTCCATCAAGAGCAAACACAGCTCTGAAATAGAATTCTCATCAGCTGATAGCACGCCATCGAACAGATAAGGCGAGATACCAAACGATTCTAAGGTTTCGGTGTTGCTGAATAACCATTCATAACCGCTTGTTATGCCGACTTCGATCTCCTCATCCGGATGTTTCCGGCGCAATTTGACGTAGTTCTCCGTGGTCGGGTTCTTTTTGAATGCCTTCGAGAGAGGACTGAATCCTCCCTCCTTTTCATGTTCGGAATTTGATGACATCATTGCTCCCCAGCTAGCCGCAGCACAATAAGATTAGTGCTACTTTGGCCTGTTCGCACGGATCATGGCTAGTCTGCGGGTTCAAATTGAGCATCGACTGGAGTGGCCAGGGAAGTGTCCGCCTTACCCCCGAAAGCGGACACTACTCCGCACCGCATCAAATGTCCGCTAAGTGCCAGAAGCGGACATGGGCGGAATGGCATTCAACGCTAATTCGATCTCCGGAGCAGATTTTCGATTGCAGGTCCGGCCCGATGTGTCGGGTAACGTTTCGCAAGCTCTACCGCGTACGCTATGGCTTGCTCGCTTTGGCCCAGCGCCAGACTGCTGACAGCCAACATCTCAAGAACGAGCGGCGTATCGCCGGATAGCGCCCTGCTCTTCTTTAGCGCTCGTACAGCACGATCGTGTTGACGGTTTTGGGCGTAGCGTGATCCGAGCTGCCTCAAGACCAGCCCATTCTCAGGTAGATTATTGGCAGCTTGCTCTAAGGTCTTCTGTGCCTTTTTTGGCTGGTGTAGTGCAGACTGGATTCGCGCCAGAGTGAGCCAGGCATCAACGAATTGCGGGTCCATATTGATAGCCGTCTGCAGCGCTTCCTGCGCCACTCGAAAGTCCTTCAGGACCATGGCGAGACCGGCAATTTGCATCTGCGTCTCCGGAAAGTCGGCGCGACTGAAGAGCGATCGCTGGTAGGACGTAATTGCCCGGCCTGCCTCTCGTCGATCACGTTCCGACAAGGTTCCCAAGGGCATGCCAATCAGCAGTTGCGCGGCTTCCATGCGAACTGAGCGGACGGGGTCGCTGACGAGCGAGAGTGCCACCTTGATTCTGTGCTCGGGCGTGGCGGTTCGATGCAACCGGAGACTCGCCGAGCGGACAAGATCATTTCTGTCCTTCAGAAGAGGTGCAATACGTTCGGTCAAACCAGGAACGACCGAGCGATGCAATAGACCAAGGGCCGTCGCGCGGACGATCGCGGGTATACTGGAGTCGCCGGCCAACGTGAGGAGTTTTTCCCCCGTCTCGCGAGACGGCGAGGTCCGACCAAGATGCAGCACTTCGCCAAAATGGGGGGAACCTGACTGCCCGTCAGGGAACCACGTCTTGACTTTGGATGCAGCCCAATCGGCCGTCCTGTCGTCGTGGCATCCGGTGCATGCATTAGGCGTTCTAAGTCTCACACTCAGATCGGGCCGAGGAACGCGGAAGCTGTGGTCGCGGCGCGGATCGACCTGCATATAGGTCTTTGCCGGCATATGGCAGTTGACACATTGGGCACTCTCGGATCCGGCCTTGTGATGATGATGAGACGGGTCGTCATAGCTGGACATTCTGAGCGTTGGGAAGGCCGCGTTGCCAGACGGGTTATGACACTGGGTGCAAACGGCATTTCCCTCAGCTCGCAACTTGCCACTGTGAGGTTCGTGGCAATTGGAGCATCGAACGCCCTTGGCGTTCATCTTGCTTTGCAGAAATGACGCATAGACGTAGACCTCATCATCAATCTGACCGTCGGCGTGGTAGAGGCCACTACGCAGCAAGGCAATTCGGTAATGGTCCGCAGATTTCGCACCAGGTGGCGCGCTGTTTGCGCCGAAGGCACTGCGCCGGGAATGACACGGCGCGCACGCTTGAATCTCGGTTTCAGGTGACTCTTGTGCGAAGGTAACGGTCAAACCCTTGGCATCGACCCCTTGAGGTCCCTGCGCTCTGAATTTTTCCGGATCTTTGGCCCAGACAACATGCGCATTGCCGGGCCCGTGACACGCTTCACAACCGACGGTCAGCTCGCTCCAAGTGCTCTGGTATGACCGTTGCTTGGGCGAATAGGCCTTTGCGAAGTTCGTCTGGTGGCATGTCGCGCAGCGTGCCTGCCAGTTCTTGTAAGGACCAGACCAGTGCAAACCATCCGCCGACGCGAGTTTCTGGTCAGGATAGAGATGGAACCAACGATTCTGCTCCGTATCCCAGGCGATATCCAGTGCCTGCAACTGGCCATTTTCGAGTTCCACCAGATACTGCTGAAGTGGAGAAACACCAACGGTGTATCTGATCTCAAACTCAGCAAGTTTCCCGCCGGGGCCATCTGTCTCGACAAAGAACTTTCCGTTGCGCGTGAAGAAGCGTGACCGCACGCTCCTATGCTCAAACACGGTATCGTCGAAGTCGCCCAGCACATTCTCTGGCGTAGGCTCGCGCAATGCCCAGCTGTGGTCAGAGTTTCGCCAGGTGCTGTACGCTTTCGCATGACATTCGGCACACGTCGCGGATGAAACATAGGCCGGCGCAAGCGCCTTGCCACCCTCGGCGGTTGCCCGGGCAGCCGTGCCATGAGGAACAACCACGCCGACCACCAGGATGGTCAGGCAGGCAAGCGTAACAGTCGCCAGTGTCACCGTCTGCATCCGACGCTTGATTTCATTGTCTTCGAGAAACCACCAACGCATGTGAACCTAACAACTGCCTCTGCACGAACGAGGATTTAGTGTTCGGCGGCTCCCGTGCGTCGCCCCCTTGTAACTTCTTATCTGGCGCCGAAAACGGGTGACCTGTCGGAGAATGTCTGGACCAGAAGACGGCTCACCGGTTGCGGTGCCATAGCGGCCAGATAACGCGCGTCTTGCAAACTCAAGAAAGCCAATATCGCCTGATGCAGTTGCGATCTGCTCAAGTGAGGCTGCCTTGTCAGCAGGCGTGAGACGATCCAGCCATTTCCAGAAGCTGCTGATTATGGCGTCGTTGTCCGCGGAG
>DEIT01000196.1:0-1700 GCA_002352635.1 Hyphomicrobiaceae bacterium UBA2767
TTCTTCTGGTTCGGGTCGAGGCCGTCGGTTGGCTCATCGAATATGAGCACCGGCGGGTCGTGGAGAATTGCCTGGGCGAACCATGCACGTTGTCTCCAGCCTTTTGAAAGAGTATGGATCTTCTGGTTCAGAGCGGATGTCAGCTCTGTTTCATGGCATACCCGGTCGATGGCGGTGCCAAGATCTGATCCCCATAATCCACGGCATTCGCCGCAATATTTCAGAAACTCCCGAACAGTGAGATTTGGAAATCCGGTTGCTGCCTCCGGGAGATAACCGAGATTTGCACGCGCCCGGCGCGTATCCATGACAATGTCATGTCCGGCGATCATGGCGGTGCCCCGGTCAGGCTGCAGATACCCAGTCAACAAACGCATGGTTGTCGATTTTCCAGCACCATTGGGTCCGAGAAAGCCGACAACACTCCCTTTACTGATCTGGAATGAAACGTCCTTCACTGCGACGAAATTGCCGAATGATCGGCTCAGGTCTTTGGCTTCCAATAGGACTGTCATGACATCTGTCGGTAGTCTGGCGGCAATGGCGAGGTTGTCAACTTACCAACCGGACAGAAACCCGACGGCAATGAAAATTCCAACACTCGCCCATGAAATGGCGTAACCGGTCCGCATGATGAACCGCGCTGTGTTCGGATTGGTGGTTGAGTTTTTGCGCAGCAGATAACTGCCAATTGTCGAGATTATTGCTCCGCCAATTGCAAACCCGATTATAGCTTCCCGCTGAAGCAAAAGGTCTAGCAATTGCATCTGTATTATTCGTTCCGCGCCGAGAATGCCTCAACGAAGTCGGACTGGGTGCCGGAGCTCTTGAAATTCCTCAAGGCCTCTTCATGCAGAATTTCCATTGCTGCACGTTTGTATTCGTACGCCTTTGTTGAGCTCAACATGTGGAATTCGCGCGGCCTGTCGAGTTCGATATCAATGATTGCCCTGACATGAGCCGGTTTGTTCGACAGGATGACCAATCGGTCTGCAAGGAAAATTGCTTCTTCGATTTCGGAGGTAACGAAGAGTTGGGTCCTTCGGCTCTCCTCAAATATTCGAAGGAAGAACTCCTGCATGAGTTCCCGCGACATGGCATCCAGGCCACGGAATGGCTCATCCATAATCATGAGTTTCGGCTGGTTTATCATGGCGCGGGCAAGTTCCGCGCGGCGCTGCATGCCGCCCGAGAGCTGTATGGGATATTTGTCCTTGAATTCAACAAGACCAACGGTTTCGAAAAGTTTGTCGGCCTCCGCCTTGATCTGATCTGGTGACATGTCACCGCGCAGTTTAGGTCCAAAAACCACATTCTGATATGCGGTTTGCCATGGAATCAGCGCCGACTCCTGGAAGACAACCATCCGGTCCTTGCCCGGCTTGGTGACAGGTTTCCCGTCAATCAGAATCTGCCCGCTGTCTGGATGATCAAATCCGGCAACCAGATTTACAAGAGTGGACTTGCCGCAACCTGAGGGGCCCACTACTGCCGTAAGTTGCCCAGGCAAGATATCCAGGCTGAGATCGGTGAGAACCTCCTCTCGTTCCCACTCCTCCCCGTAACCCCTGCATACGTCACGCAACACCAGACCGCTCTGGTCCGCTATCTGGGCAGCCGATGCCTTGCCAGCTGCTTTGCGCGAAGCGCGGGCCTTCCCGTTGGCTTTGCGCGCAGTGCGGGCCTTGGCTTTTGGTTTG
>DEIT01000196.1:1802-12403 GCA_002352635.1 Hyphomicrobiaceae bacterium UBA2767
ATGCTGATCATGCCGACAATGACCTGAGGCATGGAGCCGCCCATATAGGAGCTCCAAATGAAAAAGCCGAGGCCGCCACCCGATTGTTGGCCGCCACCGGAAATCATTTCAGCCGCCAGCACCACTTCCCATGTGATACCCATGCCAACCGCCGCACCGGTGAAAATAGATGGCAGCGTTCCGGGCAGGATAATCTTTCTGAAAAGATCCCATTGCGATGCGCCCATGGACTGGGCTGCCCGCAAATATTGAATATCAATAGTGCGCGCACCGCCGAGCACATTGATCACGATCGTGAAGAAAGCGCCGAGGAATGTCACAAATGCAATCGAGAGCTCTGTTGTCGGCCAGAATATGATCGACGCGGGCACCCATGCCAGCGGCGGGATTGGCCGAAGAATCTCGAATGGCGGGAAAAAGATGTCTCTGAAGTACTTGTTTACGGCAAGCGCCAGTCCAAATGGGATGCCGATAATTTGAGCAATCAGAAAGCCGAAAAACACCCGGAAAAAACTGAGATACCAGCTCTCCCAATAACCGGGACGTTGCACGACGTCTGCCCAGCTCGTAAACACGTCGCTTGGCGGCGGAATCTTGCCAATCCACGGGACCTGGAAGCCAAACCATGGCTTGGCCTGCGAGCAAACCTCCCAGAACAAGATAAACAAGACTAGTGCGGCAACGCCACGCCAAAGCGTCTTGTTGTCCAGAAGTTTCCGGAATCTCGAGCGCTTGACCACAAATGGCGTGTCGTGGCTGCTTTGCACGGCATCAGTCATTCACGATTGCTCCCTGTAAGCATTGCCGATCTTTATGCCAGTTCACGTTCGCCGGCTTCAAAGGCCTTGATCGCTTCCTCGTGAACCGCGTCCTTGGCTTCCTCAACGAGAACGCGGAACTGCTCTGACGAAAGCAGCTTGTAGTCTCGTGGACGAGGAATTTTTACGTCGACCACCTTCTTGGTTCTGGCCGGCCGCGTGGTCATGACAACCACCCGGTCGCCGAGGAAAATTGCTTCCTCCAGGTCATGCGTAATGAAAAAGATCGTAACCTTTGTGCGATCGTACACTTCCAGAAGTGATTCATGCATGATGGACTTCGTCAGTGCATCCATAGCCCGATAGGGCTCATCCAGAAGCAGAACCTTTGGATCATTTATCAGCGCGCGGACAATTTCGGCACGACGGGCCATGCCCGACGAGACCTCGCCGGGAAACTTGTCGGCGACTTCACCGAGCCCCGCTTCGGCCAGGTTGTCGCGAGCTTTGTCCCGGGCGTCCGATTTTGACATGACACCCTGAACGATTGGTCCGTAAGCGACATTGTCCAGCAGACTTTTCCAAGGGAAGAGAGCGCCATTCTGGAACACCACCATCCGGTCTGCGCCCTGGTCGGCCAGAGGTTTGTCAGGCCCACACAGCAATTCATCATCCAGATAGATCTCGCCGAATGTCAGTGAATGAAATCCGGCAATGACGTTAAGCAATGTTGTCTTTCCGCACCCGGAAGGTCCCACAATCATGCAGACTTCGCCGGATTCGATTTCCATGGAGCAATTGTCCACCGCCATCACATTGACGCCCTCGGGGTCATAGATTTTGGTGACATTGCGAATGGAAATAGCCCCGCGCCCCGTGCCGCGTGACTGGGTTTTTTTTCCAGCGGTTGTTTTTGCCTTTGCGGCCATTTCGTGTTGAGCCTCCACTGCGTCTATCTACCCTCGAGAGCAAGCGCCTTGACGCGCCACTGCATCATCCTATTGCCGCCCCAGCGCACCATCGCGGATGTGATCCAGCCAACGAAGCCCAGGCTGATCATAGCCATGACCATTGAGACGTATTTGTTCACCATGTAGGAATCCATGATCATGTAGCCGAGGCCGTAGTCACCGGAAATCATCTCCGCAGCGACCAGCGAGAACCAGGCAACACCGATACTGATTTGCAGGCCGGTAAAAATGAACGGCATCGCGCCCGGTACAACCACATGCCAGAAGACATGGTGCTTCTTGGAGCCAAGGCAGCCGGCGGCGCGGAAATAGGATTCATCGATCGACTCCACGCCCAGCAACGTGTTGAGCGTGGTGACGAAAAACGAAGCAAGCGTCGCCAGGAAGATGATCGGCGTTTCAAATCCTGAAAACATGACGATCGCCAGAGGCACCCAGGCAAGGATTGGGATCGGGCGCAGAGTCTCAAGAATGGGAAATGTGTAGTCCTTGAACTTGCGGGACCAGCCCATAAACAGGCCCAAAGGCACACCCAGGCCGGTCGCAAGGGCAAATGCGATAAAAATTCGGCGACAACTCACATAAACGTTCGTGTGAAAGTCCTCTGTGAATAGCGATGTGCCCCAGATTGGATCGTAGCTGAAGAATTCCGTGATGACTTCAACGGGCCCGGGGATCTTTTCGAATCGGGGTACTTTCCAACCTTCCGTCAATAGGTAGTAGGTGCCCAGCCAAAGGACGATGCCAAAGAACATCAGGTATGGCGTTGGAGTTCCAAAGCTCTTTTTCAATCGATGCCACGCGTACATCAATCCTTTTGGCGCCGCCTGTGCCTTGCTGGTGTCAATCCCCGAAATCGCTTGATCAGTCATATCTTCCTTGCCCGCGTTCTCCTGGCAATTTCTGCAAGGTCGCCTGAACTGGCATGTCCCTCAATTGGAGCCCCCTTGCCATCACCCATACTCCAACGAATGATACCACAATTCATGAAAGCCGATGGAGAGTCAGAGAGCGGACCCCGGATTGCCCATCCGGAGTCCGCGGTAATGTATTTGTAACTCGACGTTTTTTATTTTTTGAATGCCGAGGCGGGTTGCTCTTTCACAGAGCCGATCGGGCTCGACATGTTACGCGCCTTCAGGACGTCACGCGCCACCTGATCCCAGATCGATTCCTTGCGCAGAACCGCATCGGGGACCACTTTGCGACCGTGCAGAAACTTGGTTGCTGCCTTGACCAGTGTTTGGACCTTGTCGTTGAAGATGAAGTCCAGGGTGAGCTTGTCCGGACCGCCGCCGATCTCTGGCGGGTTATAACCGTAGAGCGATGCCCAAAGGACTTTGCGTGGCATGCCTTCGGTCTGATCATCGGCCATCTTGGCAACGTCACTGGCGTTGTTGAGATCTTTTAGAAAGATCTGCGCATCGAGCTCGGCTTCGAGCCAGGCCTTGTGTGCGTCCGGGCGATCTTTGATAATCTCGTAGAGCATCACCAGGAAGCCGGCGTCACCACCGTCAGTGCCCTTGAAACTCTCGCCGGATGCGGCCCGCCGGGCGAGACCCGCGAGTTGGATCTTCGATGCAGTCGGTTCCCAGATAACAGCCGCGTCGAGTTTGTTGTTTTTGAAGCTCGAAGTGATGACCTCGATGTTCATGTTGAGATATTTCTTCGGCTTGATGCCGGCCTGCTCAAAGGCCCAACGTCCGAAACGGTCGGTGCACGCACCCTTTGGTGCTGCAACGAGCTTGTCGTTCATCCATTTGACGGCTTCCATGCCATCTTTGAATTTCGGTGCGTCGTTTCGGACCAGGAACACGTTGCACTGCTGGCGCGATGTGCCCAGCACTGCGATCATGCGCATGTCAACCTTGTCTTGTTTGGTTGTGGAAACAATCGCCGGCATATCGCCCATATAGCCAAGATGGTTCTTCTCGCCGAGCAGCTTGCCTACGATCACCGATCCCTGCAGGCCGATTTCAAACTTGGCAGTTGAGCCCTTCGGCAGATGCTTTTTCCAAAGCTGCTTTCCGTTGATGACAACACCGGACCAGGATTCTGTGTAGTAGGGCTGGTAACCGACGACGAGATTGATCGGTTCGCCCGGCTTGCCAAAGCCGACTTCGGCAGTAGCTACATTTGGTGCGGAATATGCCAATCCTGCCAATAGAGCGAGTGCACTTCGCTTCAGTATTTTCATTATATAGGTTCCTCCCTTTGGCTTCTTACAAAACAAGTTCTTAGAATTGTTTTTTTGTCCAGAATCCCGACGGTCTTGTCGGGTAAACGAAGATTGCCCCTGTCCCGTGACACGCCGAAGGCGACGACTTATGCCGCCTCGAACGAGTCTCAAAAATTCGTTCAACTCACGGACGCAAATCGCTGTACACCAATCAAAATCACATCCAACCGAGCGTAATTTAGGCCAACACAATGGCGCTCAGTGTGACACCGGGTCGCGTCTCTTGTGTCATAATGCCACGTTCCGGAGCGCAATTTGCAAATTGTTGTTTCCAAATTCCTGATAGGCACCGTCTATGAAAGGCATTTGCGAAGGGAATTTGAAGCAAATAGTCGAAATGACACCTGTTTGGGGTGAAGGTGACCCTAGCAATATCGGCAAATATTGGAAGGCCAGAATTTTGGTGATGATGCAAAACCGGAAAGCCCTCGGCGACCGGAGCACAGTCATGACCCATCGGCAGTTTCCGGTGATCAGCGACATTGCGGGGCAATTGGTAATCCGGACTGCAATAGTTTTTCGGCTGTTTCAATGCGGTGAAATTTAACCAGGATTCCCCTTAATTGGTGCGGCGCGCGATGTGGCTACTCTTAAAGGCTGTGTCTATCAACTAATAAAAACTTTCGATCCGGCCTTATCTCCCCAAGGAAACCATTTCTTGTTACGATGCGCCCAAGAAGCATCATGGCAGCGATCACATGCGGCGCCATGGTAATCTCGATTAATGCAGGCGCTTTACCGAAATATCTATTCGTGTGAGCCACCACAAATGATCGCGTTAGCAGACAAGGATAGCAGAGGAGAACACCGAAATGCCGGCACGGAACCAAAAGCAGTGGATGGCAGATCCCAATTTGCAGCGCGGTGAATGGGTTGACAGCAGGATCTATTCCGACCCGGAGATTTTCGAGGAAGAACTTGAGAAAATTTTCAAGAAAACCTGGATTCCGGTCTGCCATGAATCTGAATTGTCCGAGCCTTATGATTTTCGCACGACAACGATTGCGCGTGAGCCGGTTATCGTTGCACGTGGACCGGACAATACGGTTCGTGCATTCCTGAATGTCTGCCCCCACAGGGGGATGATGATCGAGAGGCGGCCGGCGGGCAGCTTCCTGGAGGGGCAGCCCTCGGGAAACCCGAAGCGCATGACCTGCATGTTTCATGCGTGGCAGTTCGATATGAAGGGCAATTGCGTCTACATATCCCGCGAGAAAGAAGGTTATCAGGATCGCTTGTGCAAAGAGAATACAGGTTTGCGCCGACTTCGTTGCGAGGTTGCTATGGGCGGGTTCGTATGGGTTTGTCTCGACGACAAACCGGAGTGCTCGCTAGAAGAATGGGCCGGCAAACCGTTTGATTGCATCCGTGAGTCGATTGATGCCGAGCCGCTAGAGGTGTTTCACTACCACAAGGCGATTATCAACACGAACTACAAGCTCTGGCACGACACAAACAGCGAATTTTATCACGACTTCATGCACTACCATAACCGGGTCACGGGCTTTAACGACGAGTATTTTGCGCGAAAGAATATCGGCTTCGAGCACGGGCATGTGAACGTGACGTCCTTCGAAGTGAATTATGACGAGTATGAAGGTTTTGAATCGCGCGAGGAGCTGTCATTCCCGAAATTCCCGCCGAACCAGTGGTTCATGATCGACCTGTTCCCGGGAATGAATTTCAACCTCCGTGGCTCTGCGCTCCGGTGCGATATCATGACACCGCTTGGACCCAACAAGGTGATGATTGAATTCCGCGGTCTGGGTGTGAAAGCCGATACGCCGGAAGAGCGCCAGACGAGGATAGAGCATCACAACTCGATCTGGGGCCCCTTCGGCCGCAACCTGCATGAAGACCTGATCGGCGTTACGGGGCAGGGTGCCACCATGAACGATGGCTCTGAACCGCGCCGTATTCTCCACGGTCGCCATGAGGACAACTACATCCACGATGAGGTCGGCTTGCGCCACTACTACGATGAATGGGGCAAGTGGATGGACCGCCTTCCCAGCGACCCGATGCAGAAATACACGGCACCCGCGGTTGCCGCAGAGTAGGCGGGATCGAAGACGATCCGGCATCCATATATCGGCAACGGGACGTTTCTCAGGACTGGCCGCCCGTTGCGCCAGTGAAAATCGGAGGTTGTGCAATGAGCGCTAACGGAAATGGGGCCGTTGAGGCTGTCAAGGACACGATCTATCGCTCGTGCCTCTTGCTCGATGAGGAAAAATGGAGCGACTGGCTCGATCTGTGCGACGACGGTTTTCAGTATTCGATCAAGGCCTGGAGCCCCGAGATCAACTACGACATGACTTACTTCTCGGCCGACCACAAACATCTTTCAACGATGACAGAACAGCTGCCGAAACATAATACTGACCATTCCCCGCTCAAACGGCACTCGACGGTTTACACGGTGGATGTTGACAAGGATGGCAAGACGGCAACGGCTATAACATCGCTGGTCGTCTATCAGAATATGCTTGATGGCGAGACATCCCATCTCGATTCTGGTGAAAACCATCTGTTTCTGGTGGGCAAGTATATGGACAAGCTGAAGATCGAGAATGGTCAGGCCAAATTTCTTGAACGAGAGGTCAGACTAGAAACTCGGCGTCTCGACAAGGGTTCGCACTGGCCCATTTGAGGCCAGCCGACGTGACCGTGATATTGCTTTCCTGTTCATCTGGAGCTCTGATTGGTGCATCTTGTGCTCACTGTGGTGAGGGCGTGGCGCAATGTGGTCAGGCTTCTCCAAGACGGGTTGAGATTAGTTGGGGGCAAACCGGGGCAGGGCCCCATCGAGCATTGGGGGGTGCAGGGGGATGAGCTGGAAACGTGTCTGCTCGGCGAGTGAAGTTGCCGAAAAAAGCCTAAAGCAATTCGATGTTGAGGGTGTCCCCGTCTTGATCGCCAATTTGGGCGATGAGTTCAGGGCCTATCCGCCACTGTGTCCTCACATGGAAGAGCGGCTTGAAGAATCGGGGATCTGTGAAGCGGGGGTGCTCACATGCTCGAAGCACCTTTGGCAGTGGGACATGCGCACTGGCGAAATGCGTGGAGAGGCGGAAAAACCGCTGCTGCTATATGAAGTGAAGCAGGACAATGGCGACGTCCTCGTCAATATCGAGAAAGAACTCGAGTATGAATATGATGAGGAAACGGACGACGACGACGACAGCTTCTGGGATTGATCAATTGATCTCCACCGATTTCAGCAGGATCAGTGGAGGGCGACTGCGATGAAAGTGCGCGGACGCTCGAAAACCGACAAATTCACATTCGAATGCAATGAGGGTGAGCGCATCCTCTATGCGGGCCTGCGCAGTGGGTTGGCTCTGCCCTATGAATGCGCCACCGGAACGTGTGGCACGTGCAAGGCGCGTGTTCGGGAACTTGAGACCATCAAGGATTTGTGGCCCGAAGCACCGGGTAATACGTATCTCAAAAGGGACCGTGGCGAATTCCTGATGTGCCAGGCGCACGCAGCCGCCGATTGTGAGATCGCGGTCCCCGCGAAAATGGATGTCGTGCCGGACGACTATATTGCGCCAGTTTCGACGCGAGGCCTTTTTGCCAATTGTCGGCGCCTCACCCATGACGTTGTTGCTTTCGAAATTGAACTCGCTGACCCAATCGAATTCGATGCCGGACAGTTTGTCGTTATGCAGGTTCCAGACGTCGATGGAGGACGCGCCTATTCGATGGTCAATTTCGAACGAGCCACGCGTCGGCTTGAGTTCGTTGTCAAAAAGAAGCCTGATGGCGGGTTTTCGGAATGGTTGTTCGGATCAGAGGTTGAGGGAACCGAGGCGGAAATCTGCGGCCCGCTTGGACGGGCAACATTTCAGCCTGACGAAGCCAAGAATGTGCTCTGCATTGCTGGAGGCTCTGGTATCGCGGGCATGATGTCGATCCTCGCACGCGGCTGCCAGGAGCGACATTTTGCGAACCACAAGGGCAACTTGTTCTTCGGTGTCCGAACTTTGAAAGATGCGTTCTTTCTGGATGAACTCTCCAGTTTTGTCGCAGCCCATCCGGACAATCTCAATGTTACAATTGCTCTGTCGGATGAGGAGGTCGACCCCAGAGAAACACCACACAACGGGACGCTGGATTTTGCCACTGGGTTTGTTCATTCGGTCGCCTCGGAGCGGATGTCGGGAAATTATGACGATGTCGTGGCCTATATTGCCGGGCCACCGCCGATGGTCGATGGCGCTATCAGGACACTCATCATGGATGCGCGATTGCCGGCGGAGATGATCCGCTACGACAAGTTCAGCTAATTCGACCGGAGAAATGAGTGACGACCCCTTCCTTTTGCATCGGGGTTCCAGGAGTGATGTCGTATGTCAGACCCAGGTGGTTAACCTTCAGCTGGGCTGAGTTTGGAGCAGGAAAATGAATGAAAAGACCGCCATTCTTGAGACCCTCAAGCGGGCGAGCCAGTTTGCGAATCTTTCGGATCACACGCTTGAGGTCATCGCTGGAATAACCGAGCAGCGTGATTTTGAAGAAGGCGACAGCGTCTACTCGCTTGGTGACGATGCGCGCGACATCTTTGTGGTTTCGAGCGGCCGGGTCCGGTTTTCGCTTGGCGCTGGCAACCGCGCCGGTGCCTCTGGCTCGATCATGACTGAAGGGCATCTCTTTGGATGGGCGGCGCTTATCGACGATCATCCGCGACGCGTGGCGACAGCTTCCTGCCTTGAAAACTCGACTCTGCTTGTCATCGACGGCAACAAACTTCTGGAAATTTTCAGTCAGGATACTGGAGCCGGCTATCTCTTCATGCGTGGTCTCGCTGGAATGATCGCGAACAATTTTATGGATGTTTTGAACAACTAGCGTTGCTGTCGGGCAGCCTTTCTGACACCGTTTGAACAACGCAGACTACAGGTCAATTTCGCGAGTGTTCCGATAACCGCGAATTTCCCCTATTTGGCACCTGTGCCGTCCTCGAATTTGATCCAGGTCAAGACGCATTTCCCCAAAAAACGGTAGCATTCCAAACATATAGTGTGGATGGGCCGCACCCGGAATTCGCCGTTAAGGAAGGGAGACGACATGACTGACAAAGTCGGCAAGGCCTACAAACCGGCGTGCATGCCAGAACAGCCTGGCACGTGTGCCAGATGCGATATGGCCTATGACTGCCAAACCAAGATGTCTGGACGGGTTCTACCTTGGCCTTTGATCGCTTTGGCCGTCGTTGCAGTATTGGCGTTTGTTTTTTGAATTGACCGTTTGAGCCACCTGAATGGGGCTGCAGCCAACTTTCTGCGAAGTATTTTCCTGTTGGTTTCGTCCTGAAATTTGGGGTGTGCCTTCATGGCGTGGCAGGTCGTTCTTTGCTGCCGGGAGCCATATTCGGCATGCTTGCCATTGTCTTTCAGGTTTTCAAATCATTGAAATTATTGATCTTTAGGAGGGGTCTCGACATCATAATAGACGAGACTTAATTCCTAATAGATATAATCCGTGTGACACCTATTTCGATCTGGCCTACGATGCTTCATTATGTCGCGGGTCGCCATTTCCAATAAGGGCCAAGCCTGAAACTATCGGTCGATGAAGCCGTAGCTCCCTCAAGATGCAACGGCGCCTTGGCAGCTTCTGCGACAAACAAAAATAGAACACACAGTCGAGAATTCGACTGCGGAGAGCGATTGCCGTTTTCCGGAGACAGGAGACAGGAGACGTGTGTTCAACAAATAAGCGGAGGGGCTTGCAGCGATGACAGATGGTGGAAAACACACCCATCTTACCTATCCCGGAATAGACGACTCGGTGGATGACGATGTTCGCCAGCATATGGAAGGTATGATGGAGGCGGAGAAAAGCGTCCTCCTTGCGCGAAAGCAGGAACTGGAGGAATGCGAGTGCAAGGAAGGCATGTTTCCGAACCCGAATACCGGCCGACGCGCCTTTCTAACCGGGGCGGTAGCAACCGTGGCGGCGGCCGGCGCTCTGGCAAGGGAAGCCGACGCCAAGGCGCCTGCCGGTTCGATGGAGTTTGAGGTGCCAGCCGACCCGACCAAGGTCCAGGGGCGGCTGACCAACGATGATGGTGGTTACGGTTCGCGCTCCCAGTTTGAATCGGAGGCGCGGTGGAGATTTCCGACCAAGACCAAGGAGTCGTCCTGGACAATGACGCCGCTGGCGGACGGGGAAGGCACAATCACGCCATCCGGCCTTCACTTCGAGCGTCATCACGGTGGCATTCCAACGATCAATCCCAAAAGCCACAACCTGATCGTTCACGGCATGTGCGACAGTCCCAAGAAATACACCATGGACGATATCAGGCGATTTCCGTCCATCTCGCGGAAGTATTTCATCGAATGCTCGGGCAACGGGCTGACCGAGTTCAAGGCGCCGTATCTGAAAACGGTTCAGGGCACGCATGGTCTGACCAGCACATCGGAATGGACCGGTGTACCGCTCTCCACAATCCTGAGCGAAGTTGGTGTCAAGGACGGTGCAGCCTGGATTCTCGCCGAAGGTGCCGACGCCGCGGTCATGACCCGCAGCGTTCCCCTTGATAAGGCATGGGATGACGCTCTGTTGGCCTATGCTCAGAATGGCGAGGCAATTCGGCCCGAACAGGGCTATCCGCTTCGG
>DEIT01000196.1:12533-17116 GCA_002352635.1 Hyphomicrobiaceae bacterium UBA2767
CCATGGAAGCGAAGTCAGTGATCACCTTCCCGTCAGGGGAGATGAAACTTCCCGGACCGGGCTTTTATGAGATCACCGGTCTGGCGTGGTCGGGCCGCGGCAAGATCAGGCAGGTCGAGGTTACCACTGACGGTGGAAAGAGCTGGCATCACGCTGCGTTGGAAGGGCCAGTACAACCGGTCTGCCACACCCGCTTCCGCATACCGTGGACATGGGACGGCAACCCGGCGTTGCTGGCCAGCCGCTGCGTCGATGAGACAGGGTACGTGCAGCCGACGATCGCAGCGATCAACAAGGTGCGCGGCATGAATGGCCACTCCAAGTTCGCCTCGATCTACCATTTGAACGGCATCATGGCTTGGGCAATTGGCGCCGACGGATCTGTGTCAAACGCGGCTCACAAGGTTTAAGGCGAGTCAGGAATCAAGCCTTGTCTCCAAAGCCTGTGGACTTCTGGAGACGAGAAGGGAGTTTAATGATGCTCAATAGTTGGACTAAATCTGTCTTCCTCGCAGGTTCACTGATTGCCATTGTGGCGGCAGCGCCTGCCTCAGCCGAAAGGTTTAATTTTGGCACAGCACCAAGTGCGGCCGAAATCGCGACAATAGACATTGACGCAATGCCTGATGGGCGTGGATTGCCGCCTGGATCCGGTTCGCCGGCCAAGGGTGCGGAAATCTATGCCGAGAAATGTGCCGCATGCCATGGAGAAAAGCTTGAGGGTGTGGCGGCTACAGGTGGTGCTGCGCTGATTGGCGGGCGTGGCTCGATCGGTACACCGAAAACCAAGAAGACCGTCGAGAGCTACTGGCCTTACGCCAGCACGCTATTCGACTATGTCAGAAGGGCGATGCCGTTCAATGAACCTGGCTCGCTGAGCAATGACGAAATCTATGCGGTTTCGGCTTATGTGCTCAGTATGGGCAAGGTCATCGGCGACAAGGATGTGATGGACGCCAAAACCCTGCCGAAAGTGAATATGCCCAACAAGGACGGTTTCATTGCCGATCCGAGACCGGACGTTTTCAATTACCGGTAGGCGCTGAATGAGGGAATGAATTCGCCGTTCTGATGGGAACGGTTTCCTCCTGGCCTTTCAGGCCCAAAATAAGGCCCGGCTCCCTCAGGAACCGGGCCTTACTTGTTGCAACTTCCAAAAAATGTTCTTGAACAGTCGGCGTGCGGCTAGCTTCCGCTTTTCTTTTTCTCCAATTCTTCGAGTTTGGAGTCCCATTTCATTTCTTTGGCAAACGCCTCTGCCTCGTCGTCTTTCATGTAAACCGTGTTTTCCGGACCGGGATAATCGCGCGATACGACATCAGCCATATACCGCGTGATGACGTCTTCCATGATCGGAATGAGATCAGTGTAGATTCGCGAATGGCGCGGAACATGTTCCTCCCAAAGATGGAACAGGTCGGAGGAAATAATGTGGACGCCATGAGCGCGGTTCCCCGCACCCAGGCTGATAACCGGAACGGGCAAAACCTCGGTCAGATACTCGCAGACTTCCTGTGTCGTAACTTCGCATAAAATCGAAAAACAGCCGGCATCGACAAACGCCATAGCGTCGTCAATCAACTCTTTCGCCCGATCTGAAGTTTTCCCCTGGGCAACAAAGCCTCCCAGCTGCGGCATCCTCATCGGCGTAACGCCAATGTGGCCCTGTACGGGAATACCGGCCTGTACAATAGCTTCGATGTTGCGGGCGTGATGCAGGTTGCCCTCACATTTCATCACTTCCGCATTGGCTTCGTGAACGAAACGTCCGGCATTTTCGACCGCCTGCTCACGTGACACATGGAAACTCCAATACGGCATATCGACCATACGCAACCCATACTGGCTGCCTCGATCGATCGCCTGTGCCATCATCATCACTTCGTCGAAACTGACCGACACGGTGCTTTGATGCCCGAACAGGATCATGCCGCCCGTATCGGACACGCACAGTATGTCCATGCCAAGCCGGTCCGACACGACTGCGGTCCGATAGTCATAGGCCGCCAACTGGGTGATTGCTTCACCCTTCTTCATCTTCCTCTGGAGAGTCCGTATCGTGACTTTCCGGCGTGGTTTTTCATCGGCCATTGATTTTCTCCCTGAATTTCCCATCGAAATGGTATTGGGACGCCGGACGGCCTGCACTTGCTCCGATGGACCGAGCGCGCGTGCAATTGGCAACAAATTGTTTTTGGAGTCCCCTGACGGTCCGATACCAAAGTGCTTCTTCTGCGACAGTTTATCGCAACGCTTTCTGGCTTAACAACCACAATGAATATTCAAATTGGCTATGTAGGGTTTGGTCAAATCTATGATTGCAGTTGAAATTTCACCATTCGCTGGTTCCGGCACCGACCCGTGGGGGACCGATACGGGGATTGTTCACCATCCAGCGATTGGCCCTTCGGCGGACCATTCCGGCACTATTGAAAATCGAGTATTTTGAGAAAAACAGGTTCCCGGTAGCGGAACTGACTATTTGATTCTTGCCAATTTACTGATAGAACACTTCTATCAGTTCCGGGTTTAGTGAAATGCCGTTTATCTTCGTCAGGACACACTGGCGATGTGACACCGCTCACCAAAACCCATGCTATTTGGGAGGGTGGCAATGTTTCTAAGACAATTCAAGTATCTGCTCGCCGTTGCGGAAAAGGAGCATTTTGGCCGTGGCGCGGAGAGTTGTCATGTAACGCAGCCTAGCCTGTCCAGCGGAATCAAGCAGCTGGAATGTGAGCTTGGTGTTCCGATTTTTCTGCGCGGCCGCGGGAAGCGATACTATGGCCTGACACCGGAAGGGAAACGTATTGCCAAGTGGGCGCGCAGCATAATTTCGCATTGTGACGCCATGCGTGACGAAATCGATCTCATGCATAACAACCTCAAGGGTAATCTTCGTATGGGCGCGATGCCCTCCATGTCCCCTGTGATGCCACTTCTTGTCAGGCATATGCGGGAGCGCCACCCGGATGTCCGCGCCGACCTCAGGTTCATTGGCATTGAGGCAATGACGCTCGGTCTCAGCAATTTCTCACTGGACGCTGCCGTCAGCTATCTGAACGATGACACGCTTGGTCATCTGAGCAAGATGCCGATATACGTCGAACGGCTCAGTTTGCTGGTGCCGGACATAGACAAATTCAAGGATCGTACGTCGATTTCATGGCGGGAAGCCGCCGAACTCCCTCTGGCGATGCTGCGGCCTTCCATGCATGAACGCAAATTCGTCGATGAAATCTTCAAAAAAATCGGATGCGAGCCGATCGTGAAGGTGGAATCGGAGTCAATTGTCCACCTCATGTTCCAGCCGCAATACAGTGATCTCGCGACGATTATTCCGGGCCATTTTACGCGCATGCCCGGATTGCATTCTGGCACCAAAGCGTTGGATCTGGTTGATCCGGTCGTCAGTCAGGAAGTCGGTCTTATCTGGGCTGATGGTAACCCGGTTATGCCCATGGCGAGCGCGATGGTTGAAACGGTCAAGAATTTGAAGAAGTCCGGCGAACTTGAGACCTATCTGGGGAAATACTCCCTGGTCGAACCGGAACCCGCAGCACTCGAACCCGCGCTATAGAGAAAAGTCACTGCGTCGGGAATTTTTGCCTAATTGCCCGACCGCTCCCGTTCTGCCGATATGACGGCACTGAGGAACCCGGCGACGTCGTCCCCGCTCATCTTATTCTCCACAATCTGCGAACCGGGGAGTATCGCGGCGATGAAATCCTTTGTGTGCCAATGACCACCTTCGGGGATGTCGGGTAAATCCTGCGTTGGGGGAGGCGACACGGGAGTAACGTGAAAATATGGCTCACCATAGTAGCCGTCCCCCGGCGCCAATCCGACTTTGATGGCCTGGTCATTGTCACCGCCGTTGTGATTGACAGCGAAGTCCATATTGAAGTGATGCGGCCAGCACCTTATCGGCGATGGTTTCGCATCGGGTAGAGCGTGCTTGTCGCGGACCTGGCCAAGAACGGACGCAGCATTTGCGTACCAGCGCGAAAGCTCCAGCAGTTCTGCCTTGGCGGGATCGGCCGCGTAGTTTACGGCATCGCCGGTCATGAGCCCGGGGATCTTGTATGGAAGGTCTTTGGAAAGCCGGTCGCGATCAACCCCACGATGAAGTAGCTCGACCAGAAGCCAGGCTTCAACCTTAGCCGGCGACCGGTCATCCATTTCCAATTGATAGGATACGCGTTTGCCCCCTTCCTTGAACTGGAGAACCAGTTCCGGCAGGCGCAACTCCAAAACGAGCCCCGGGGCGATTTCCTGGGTCACCAGCGCATCACCATCACTCTCCCAGCTCAGGCTGGCGTGGGTGTCATCGGCAACCGGCTCAATATAACTTCGGGCAATACGGGCAAGCCATTGCGCGCCATTGTGGGCAAGATGGCGCGCGTTTCCCAGTTCGCGCGGGTTGATTTCGCCCACGGGCTTCCAATCGAATGAAGTCACCAAATCGCTCTCCGTAAAGTATGTTCAAATGATCCTGGGTTGCTGTAACGCGGGTCGGATCGTATGCGGACCCTGTTCCCGCATGATCTTCTGTCGATCTCGACATTTCAAGGGCAACGGGT
>DEIT01000196.1:17211-25237 GCA_002352635.1 Hyphomicrobiaceae bacterium UBA2767
GATTTGTCTTGCCGGGAGATGAATTCACGAATTTCAACACCGTCGGCATACGCTCCTGAATAGGGATCAGAACTGTACCGGTGCAACGACGCAACCACAGGTTCCACAGTTCGGCATGGTTATGCCGAACTAGAAACAGCAGAAAAAGTCTGGTGCAATTTCAGCATGACAATGACCATGCCTCTTGACGGGATACAGCTTTTTGCCTTGCTGGCCTCAGTCCTGGTCGCGGCGTTTGTGCGTGGCTATTCGGGTTTTGGATTTTCGGCAATTGTGATTGCCGGCGCATCCCTCGTTATTACGCCGGCAGCCCTGGTCCCGGCGTTGTTCATACTCGAGATTGTCGCCAGCGTCCGCATGCTGCCAAGCGTACGTCACCAGATCGATTTTCCTACTTTCTGGCCCTTGTTTGCGGGGTGTGTTGTCGGTCTGCCCGCCGGGCAATATCTGCTCGTTCATCTGCCAGCGGACACAATACGCGTGTGCCTGTCGATCGGGATCCTGTTGTCGACGGCGCTGCTTTGGCGCGGCTACAATTTTGGACAGAAGATGACCGGCCCTCTCGCCGGTCTGATCGGTTTCCTGCTTGGTTTCGGAAGCGGTATGGCCTCCATGGGAGGTCTCATTGCGATGGCAATCTTTCTTGGCGTCAACTATCCGGTCCCGCAAACACGAGCCATTTTTGTCGCAATTTTTTTCGCCATGTATGTCTACGGCGTGGGCATCTCGGCCTTGAATGGGCTGATTACTTCCACGACCTTGTGGATCGCGCTTGTTGCGCTGCTGCCCCTGTTCATAGGTATCTTCCTGGGACAGAAGAAATATCTTTCGGCATCTCCCGAGAGTTTCCGAAAGTTGGTTCTGGTCCTTCTCACGATACTTGCGACGATCGGTATTGCGCGTGTCCTGCTGGTCTAGGGGCCAATTCGAACAAACTGTGAGGTGTTCTGGGTGGCGTCACGCGGGAATCGCTCACTGCTTCAATACTGATCTGGGAAAGCTGAATTTATTTTGCTTTGGCGTCGAATGTGCTGACGGTCTGGGCCATATCAACGATGAACCGGATCAATGGAGACTCCGTATTGCGAGGATAGGCCGCGATAAATTCCAGGTCCTCCAGTTGAGGCAAAGCATCCAGGGGCTTGAGCCGCTGCTCGCCTGCGAAAATCGAGGGAGGCAGCATCGAGATTCCGAGGCCTGCCATTGTCAGAGAGGCGACATCACCAAGACTGTTGCAGACGTTGATCCGCCGGGGACTGGCGTCATGGCGGCTAAACCACGCCTCAAGAACTTTCCAGATGCTTTCGGACAGAAGAGATCCGGACAGAGAGGCATAGGCTGATGTTAGCCCTTTGGCGATTGTTATGCTGACATGGTGAACTGTGTTCGCTTCGTGCCATGAGCGGACAAATGAAACACGTGCTCGTGCTGGAGCGCCATATTGAACTCTTGCAAAGGGGACAATTGCTTCTCTGTTCCGTTCAAACCGGGCCCCTCGATCAATGGCACGCGCGCCAAACAAACGTGGGTCCAAATGCAGACGGCGCTCGGAAAATCAGTGCCCGATCATCCATGGGCGGGAGGGCCCATGCTTGTGCGTGCTGCTGGGGTGTTTGTGTGCGTGCCCATGACTATGACCGCACGCCGCCCCGTGCTCATGAGCTTTCTTTTTCACCACCAGTGGTTGATCGGCACTCAATTCGTTTCGCTGATGGGCGATCTTTGTGTGTGGATGCACGTTCGAAATCTGTGGAGCGCTAATAGTCCGTGCGGACTGTTCGCCGCAATCAGGGCAGTCGATCGGGTCCAACCAGCGGCTCATGGTTTGGAACTCCTTGAACGGGCCGCATTTGCCGCATGCATATTCATACAATGGCATCGATTTCACCTTTCATCCTGGAACCAATCGAACAATGCTGCAAATCTCTGAATGCAAATTCTGAGATGTGCGGTAAAAGGACCGGACGGCCCGCAGACCATCCGGCCTTACTCAACAAGTCAGCCTCCCGATGCGGCAGCTGTAGCAGCTGGGCCCATCACACCGTCCAGCAGCAGATAGCCGGGAAGCCAGCCTGTCAGCACGCCCTGAGCCGCAGTCACCATGCCGGTAACCCTGGCAATCGGTTTGCCCAGTGCGAGCAGGAGGAAGAACATGAACCACAAAACCGCCCAGGCTGCCCAGCACAGGCCGAACCACACGTCCCAGGTCGTCGCCGCGCCGCTTAACGTATCGATTGCGACCGGCACGACGGTGATCGCCACAAACAGGCTGAACCAGCCCAGTCCGCGCCCGTCGACATCGTTGAAACGGTTGTAAGCGACCCACAGATACGTGAAGCTGAACAGAAGCGTGAGGCCAGCGGCTTTGATCGAACTCGCATCGGCTCCTGATCCGAATGCTAGAGAAAGCGCAATCAGCACCGTGAGACTGCCGACGAATATGTTGATGATTGCGATCTCGCGGTCACCAATGTGACCCATGAGCCAAAGCCCGTTCAAGAACAGAACGGCTCCGACATAGAGCAACGCTAGTCCTAGTAACATGATCATCTTCTCCTGAAACTGTCGCGTTCTGCAATTTGTGCCTTCGCTGAACGCAGCTCTTCGGGAAGAGCGGATTGGCAAGCCTTGGGAGGAAGCCAGCCGGTGGAAAACGCGGCGGATTCCTGAGCGGAACCCGCCAATCTCCGCTGCACGCTTAACTACAACTTGCTGCGTCAATGCCTTTCGGAATTGACATTGTCGGACCGGACTTGTCCGGCATGATATCGAAGTCGAATATTTCCGTCGGTATGGCGACCGTACAGCAGGCGTTCGGAATATCGACAATGCCGCTCACACGCCCTTCGACAGGTGCGGTGCCCAGGATCATGTAAGCCTGCTCGCCTGTGTATCCGAATTTTTTCAGATACTCGACGGCGTTCAGACATGCTCGGCGGTAGGCGATGGTGGCGTCCAGATAGTGTTGGTCACCAGTTTGCTCGCATACAGAAACACCCTCGAATATCAGATACTCTGAATAGTTCGGTTCGACCGGGCTCGGTTTGAAGACCGGATTGGTGATGCCGTATTTGGCAACGCCGCCCTTGATGATGTCCACACCGATGTCGATCCAGCCGGCCATTTCGATGGCACCACAGAAAGTGATTTCACCATCGCCCTGCGACCAGTGAATATCGCCCATGGAGAGACCACCCCCTTTGACGTAGACAGGGAAGTAGCACTTGGATCCGCGTGACAGGTTTTTGATATCGCAGTTTCCGCCATGCTCACGGCCCGGAACGGTGCGCGCACCCTCCGCCGCCGCTGAATCCCTGGCAGCGCCAGTCATCTGGCCCATAAGAGCCGTCGTGGTTCCGGCCATCCCGTCGGGCAAGGTGGCCAGTGGTGGTACACGATCGGGATCGGTGTTGAACAACGCGGATTCGCGCCTATTCCATTCGGCCAACAGCTCCGCTGACGGCAGTGTTCCAATAAGTCCCGGGTGGATCAGACCAGGAAACCGCACACCTGGAATATGCCGGGAGCTGGTGTAGATGCCATGAAAATCCCAGCATGCCTTGCGGGCTTCCGGGAAATGTTTGTCCAGAAAACCGCCACCGTTCTCCAGAGCGAAGATACCGGTAAATCCCCATTGGGAATCTTCAAGCCAACCGATGTCATTGATATCGACGACCAGAAGGTCGCCCGGCTCCGCGCCTTCAACGCCAAATGGGCCACTCAGATAATGAACCTTGGAGAGATCCACATCTCTAATGTCGTTTGCGGAGTCGTCGTTGTGGATTTGTCCGCCGGTCCAATCGTAGCATTCGACGCGAAACTCATCACCCGGCTTGAACCATTCGACAATCGGAATATCAGGGTGCCATCGATTGTGAGTTTTAACGGCCTGTTCCTCAGGAAATTTGTTCATTTCCGCTTTGAAGACGGTGTTTACCATGGTGAACCCTCCTTGAATTCCGAACCTGCTCAAAGTCTAGAGGCCGCCCGTGGGTGGACGCATCACCTCTAGAGGTGACGGAATGCGAACTATTTTCCTGAAATGAGCTATTGGCCGCGAAGCCGCATGAAAGGGGCTCAGAAAATGCGAAGCTGTCCATGCAAACGGATGAGATCGGTTTGCCGATTAGAGCCAATTTTCGAGTAGATGTTCCGCATATGGGTCCGCGCTGTGTTCTTGGTGACACCTAGCTTTTCGGCCGCCTCGAATAGCCCATGACCATCGACCAACAACTGTGTCAACCGTGTTTCGGCTTTTGTCAGCTGATACACTGCCGCGAAGTCGGCAAGATCCACGGGTGCGTCAACATCCGGGTCTTTTATAAGCAGCGCGACACCTCGTTCCGGGCGTGTCGGACTCATTTGCTTGAGATGACTCGCCGCGTGCAAAACACACACGAGCGGCAACCGGCCCGAGCGGCGTGAAATCATGAGATGCGCGCCGTGACCATTTGAACTTCCGTTGCCATGGCCATTGCTTTTGTCAGATTGCATCGCTGTTTCGTGTATGAGGCGTCTCAGATCTTCGGTGTCCCGCGGAACTTGTGTCGAGATGCGGCCATCGGCAGATGTTGAAATTCCATTGCTGCTTTGCAGCATGGATTGAGCCAGCCGATTGGAAAACTCGATCCTAGCGTCAGGGCGAACCAGCATGAAGGCAACCGGTAGCCGGTCGATCAGTCCCGTCAGACTTTCGCGCATTTGCTCGTCACGATGCAGCCTGTCCCGCATAATGCGGGAGCGTTTGAGATGGGGCAGCAGCCTTGTCAAGAGAGCCCTGTCTTCCGATCCGAAAGGCGGCGCGCCGGATGGCCGGAACAGACTGATCAGGTACGCATAATTTTGGCCCAGGGTTACGATTCCCCACAGATGCTGAAATGAAGATTGGCTCAAATGTGGACGTTCCGCGTGTGGCGCTGCGCCTTCCTCATGCGGTTGGCCGCCACACAGGAATGCCTGCCCCTCATAACCGATCGCTGAATTGTTGCTCCAGGCGGCAGCAATTGCCTGGCCACTCCCGCCGTGATCAGACAGGTTTCGGGGTAAATTGAAACTGTGGCGCGAGAGCGCGCGCTTTAATGACCGGTCATGGAGCAAAAACTCTCCAGCCGATGCATCCATTTCCCGGCAAAGATGAGCCAGTACCTGGCACCAATTGCAATCGCGACCCGATGACAATGCCAATTCGTAAACGGCATCGATCAGGGCATCTGATGTAGACTCCGACTTCGTGCCGGTTCCCCGCCGATCACTACGCACTGAACTTCCTCCCGTTACAAACTTGCGCGGCAAACGTAAGCGGCTTTTGATCAGCGGTGAGATAAGTGTAAAGTTTTGTAATCGGGAACAGTTTTTTGTACCGGCTCGGCCAAAACTGGCCAATCATTTGGCCTGAAGGGGTCAAGAGTCGCCGACCCTGAGGAAGCGGCCTCCGCGTCGGCGCAGAGGTTTTCTCTTGGGTAAGGCATCAAATATCCCCATCGCGTCGGAGCGTATTCTTGTAGTCGACGACGATCCTCGAATTTGCAGGTTGCTTGGCCGCTACCTGGAGAGAGAGGGATATCGGGTCGATTCTGCAGCGAACGGCCAGACGATGTGGCGTGCCCTGAAGTCCAAAACCTACAATCTCATCATACTGGATTTGCGACTGCCCGGCGGCGAAGACGGTCTGTCGCTGGCGCGCAAGCTGCGCTCGCAAACCGATCTTTCGCTGATCATGCTTACCGGCCGAAGCGACTGTGCCGACAAGATTGTTGGCCTGGAGATTGGTGCCGACGACTACGTCACCAAACCGTTTGACCGGCGGGAATTGCTGGCTCGTATCCGCAGCGTGCTGCGTCGCTCAACCATCCGCGCTTCAGCAAGGCGCGCACGTCTTCCTGATGAAGCAATCCTCGAATTTGCAGGATGGACTCTCGACATGAACCGCCGTGAGCTTACGGGAAGCGACGGCGCGTCCGTTAGCCTCACCAGCTATGAGTTCGAACTTCTTGCCGCCATGGCGCAACGCCCGTCGCGCGTTCTCTCAAGAGACCAGATCATGGATCTCATTGCGCACCGTGATTGGCAACCATTGGATCGCAGTATCGACGTGCTGATCGGCAAACTGCGCCGCAAACTGAATGACAATCCGCATAATCCATATCTCATCAAAACAGTGCGCGGAGTCGGCTATCTGTTTGCTCCTCCGTGTGTTCGCCGCTGAGTCTATGCCTTCAAAGACTGCCGCACACGCAACGCAAGTTCATTCCGGGTAAATGGTTTTCTCACGAGATTGGTCCGCACGAGATCCATGTCGTCATGCTGCAATACGTCCTGCGCGAAGCCTGACGTATAGAGCACTTTCAAATCCGGGTGGCGGTTCAGCGCTTCCTGGGCAAGATGAAGCCCATTGAGGTCGCCGGGCAGCACAATATCCGTAAACAGCAAATCTATCCTCTTGTCCGCTGAAAGCACGCCCAACGCCTCATTTCCATCTGCAGCCTCTATGACGTCGTACCCGAGGCCAGTCAGCATGCGCCGGGCGGTTTTGCGGACGTCGTGCCGGTCTTCAACAACCAATATGCGCTCACCCGCACCGCCGTGGCGTGATGCCTGTTCCGATTTCTCAATTGCCGCCTCGAGTGTTTTTTCAGCCCTTGGCAAATACAGCTTTACCGTCGTGCCTTTTTCGACTTCGCTCTTGATCTCGAAGTGACCGCTCGACTGATTGACGAACCCATACACCATACTGAGACCAAGCCCGCTTCCCTCACCAGCCTTTTTTGTTGTGAAGAAAGGCTGCACCGCTTCGGCCGCGACCGCATCCGTCATCCCCACCCCAGTATCGACAACTGAAATCACCACATAGTCGCCGGGACGCGGGCTTTCCGGCGATGATGTATCGGACTGCGTGAGTACTTTGTTCGATGTTTCTATTCGCAGCGTGCCACCTTCAGGCATGGCATGGTGCGCGTTGATCGCCAGGTTCAACAGGCTCATCTCGAGCTGATTTTTGTCGACTTCGATCCGCCATAAATTCTCTTGCGAAATCTGTTCTACGATTACGCCTTCTCCCAACGTCCGCTCAAAAAGCCTGAGCATTTCGGTAACGAGTTCACGAATCTCGATCGGTTGAGGATGCAGTGTTTGACGGCGACCAAACGCCAGCAGTCTGTGCGTGAGCTCCTTCCCACTTTGGGCGGAGGACAAAGCGTCATCAATCAATTCGCGCAAATCGGCATCATGCCCCACATCGTCTGCGACGAGGTCCAGATTTCCTATGATCACCGCCAACAGGTTGTTGAAATCATGGGCGATGCCACCAGTGAGTTCACCAAGCGCTTTCATTTTTTGGGCCTGGCGAAGTTGCGCCTCCGCGAGTTCTCTTTCGCGGCTGAGGCGTATGCGCTCAAAACACCGCTCCAGAGTGGCGGTCAAATCCTCGCTATAGAACGGCTTGCAGACATAGTCATACGCACCTTCCTGAAGTGCCAGGATCGCCGTCTCGGCCGACGCGTAGGCGGTCATCATCACGCACAGGATATGGGGATGGGACAGGCGGATTTCTGAAACAAGGGCAAGACCGCTTTCGCCACCCAGTCGAATATCAACAATCGCGACCTCAGCCGAAAATATCTTCAATGCCTTGTGCGCCGCCGCTGCGCTGTAGGTCCGCTGGACATCATATCCCTCTAGGGCAAGCAGGTGAGCCAGACTGTCCGCAAAATCCCGATCATCGTCGATGATCAGAACGCGACGGGGATTGTTCCCAATTTCGGGCTTACCTCTGCTCATGCGCTTTCGCCCTGCTTGGAGTCTGCGGTCGCCGAGGATCGCGTTTCAGGCGCTTCATTCGTGCCGGATGTCGGCAAACGGACTGTTATCGTTGTTCCCTTTCCCCATTTGCTGTCCACGTCCATGCTGCCCCGATGCACCTCGACAATGCGTTTGACCAGGGGCAGGCCCAATCCAACGCCGAAGGCCTTGGTGCTGAAAAGCGGCCTGAAGATCTTGTCGTTGTTTTCGGGACGAATTCCGCAGCCGT
>DEIT01000248.1 GCA_002352635.1 Hyphomicrobiaceae bacterium UBA2767
GAGCGGCGCTCGAACGCGCAATATGGCGTTCGCTGACACCACCATTGCGCGCGCGCGCAATTTCGGACTTGGCAAGACTGCCCATTCCAACAGCCTCATAGGCCTTTCCCCGGCTTAAATAGGCTTTGGCCCGATCTGCACTCGATAGTCCGGGTATGTATAGTGCGCTGGTGATATCGGCGATTGCCTGAGCCGGACGCCCGCCCTGCTGATAGGCGGTTCCCCGCAGATAAAGGGCCCTTGCGACCTGCGCATCACTCAACTCGTTCGATCTCAATGCTTTGCCAAAGTGCCCTGCGGCAGCCTGATACTTGCCATTGGCAAGTGCGTCTTGGCCTGCACGCAGAAATTCCTTCGCATTACCGGCGCCCGGCGATTGCGCATATGAAACGCCCACACCAATGGCCAATGCCAGCGCGGCACCAAGAACAAAAATCGTCAGTTGCGTCCTTCGCATCAACAGACCTGTTCGACCCGATTACGCCCCAGTCCCGCTAAACGGACTGCCACCTGTTCTGAAACACAAGGATTCAGGCAAAAGCGAGGCCGGCAGCATATACCCAAGCTATTGTGTACCTGGCTGCTTCGCCGGCCGGGTACGTTGAATCAGAATCTATTCCACCGTGACCGACTTGGCCAGATTGCGCGGCTGATCCACATCCGTGCCCATAAACACCGCCGTATGATACGCGATCAGCTGCATCGGCAATGCATAAATCAGCGGTGTCGTAAACGGATGGGTTTCGGGAAGCTGAATACCGGCCATCACGTCGCACCCGGCTGCATCTTCAGCGGCATCGCTTATGAACACGATCTGCCCACCGCGAGCCGCCACCTCCTGGACGTTTGAGACCACTTTCTCGAACATTTCATCATTTGGCGCGACCACCACCACGGGCACTGATTCATCAATCAGTGCGATCGGTCCATGCTTCAGTTCACCCGCCGCATAGCCTTCGGCATGAATATAGGAGATTTCTTTGAGCTTCAGTGCACCTTCGAGTGCGACCGGATAGTTCAGACCTCGTCCCAGATACAACACGTCGCGTGCCTTCGACAGGGTATGCGAGAGGGCTTCGTAATCCCCTTCATCACGCAGTATGGCCGACATGTGACGTGGAACTTCGGTCAGCGCGGTGACAAGCTCCGCTTCCTTCCGCGCATCGATAATGCCTCGAGCCCGTGCAGTAGCTATCGCCAGACAACCCAGCACTGAAAGTTGGCAGGTGAATGCCTTGGTTGACGCGACGCCGATTTCTGGACCCGCGAGCGTCGGCAAAACCGCGTCTGACTCCCGTGCAATAGACGATTCCCGAACATTCACAATCGATGCGATGCGCTGGTCCTCACCACGGCAATAACGCATGGCTGCAAGCGTATCAGCGGTCTCACCCGACTGCGATATGAACAGTGAGAGGCTCCCCGGCTCCAGCGGGATTTCGCGGTACCGAAATTCCGATGCCACATCGATTTCCACCGGCACACGCGCTAGCCGCTCGAACCAGTACTTCGCGACCAGTCCGGCATAGTAGGCCGTACCGCACGCGGATATGGAAATACGTTTCACGGATGCGAGATCGATGGGCATGTCGGGCAAAAGAATCCGCGAATTGGCGAAATCGATGTAGTTCGCAAGCGTATGTGCAACAACCTCCGGTTGTTCGTGGATTTCCTTTGCCATGAAATGGCGGTGATTGCCCTTGTCCACCATCAGCGCGGAGGCGACAGATTTCTGTATCGGCCGTACAACGGACTCACCGTCGCGGTTTCGAACAGCCAGTCCCTCACGGGTCAGCACGGCCCAATCACCATCCTCAAGATACGAAATGGTATCGGTAAATGGCGCGAGCGCGATCGCGTCAGAGCCAAGATACATTTCACCGTCACCAAACCCTATGGCGAGCGGACTACCCTGGCGCGCTGCAATCATCAGGTTGTCGTGATCCCGGAAGATAAACGCCACGGCGAAAGCACCTTCCAGTTGCCGCAGCGTATGCTGAACGGCTATTGCCGGATCATGTCCCTGATTCAATTCCCTGGTCACCAAATGTGCGATGAGTTCGGTATCCGTATCCGTCGACAGGACCGCGCCTTGGCCAAGCAATTCGGCGCGCAGTTCCTTGAAATTTTCAATAATTCCGTTGTGGACGACACAGACGCCATCCGTCATATGCGGATGAGCATTGGTTTCCGTTGGTGCACCATGGGTTGCCCAACGGGTGTGGCCAATACCAAGCCGGCCGTGGAGCGGTTCACTTGCCAGTCGTGCTTCTAGGTTCTGGAGTTTACCCTGGGCGCGGCGGCGATCAAGTGTTCCGTTTTCAACAGTGGCCACACCAGCAGAATCGTAGCCGCGATATTCAAGCCGTTTGAGCGCGTCAACAAGCTTGCCGGCAACAGGCTCAGTGCCAAGAATTCCAACAATCCCGCACATTCGAATAGACCCTCTAAAATGGACAGACAGTGAGTAAAAACCTCTCCTGCTTACCTAGCGGAGCGGTTTCGAACCGTGCAAGTCAAGAGCTGTTACGTTTTGTTTCCTTTGGCGCGTTGACGCCGCGCCCTGACTTTCGCCGCCCAGCCGTCACGCTGAACAAGCGGTCCGCGCGTTACCACCAGGGCGTCTACCGGCACATCTTTCGACAACACGCTGCCTGAACCGACATAGACGCCAGAGCCGATTTTGATTGGAGCAACCAGCGCCGTATTGGAACCAATAAAGGCACCCGCACCAATCTCGGTGCGGTGCTTGGAAAACCCGTCATAGTTGCAAGTAATGGTTCCGGCGCCAATATTTGCGTCACTGCCCACATGGGCATCGCCGACATAGGCCAGATGATTGGCTTTGGACCCCGCCTCCATGGTCGCGTTCTTGACTTCCACAAAGTTGCCGACGCGGACATTCGTGCCCAGTTGTGTGCCCGGGCGCAACCGCGTGAACGGGCCAACAACGGCGCCCTTGCCGACATGCGCCTCTTCAAGGTGAGAAAATGCCCGCACGCGCGCGCCGTCCTCAACCGTGACACCGGGTCCGAACACAACGTTCTGCTCAACAACCACATCAGATCCCAACTTGGTATCGGGGCACAGAAACACTGTGTCTGGAGCTAAAAGCGTCACCCCGTTTTCCATGGCCTCAGAGCGTAGCCGGGCCTGCAATTCAGCTTCAGCCTCCGCCAATTGGACCTTTGAATTGACACCCATGACTTCCTCCTCGGGGCAAACGACCACACTTGCCTGTAGCCCCTCATCACGCGCGAGTTCGACCGCATCGGTCAGATAGTACTCGCCTTTGGCGTTGTCATTGCCGATCTTGTCAAGCAAGCGCATCAGGTTTTCGCCGCGGAAGGCAAACACCCCGGAATTACAGAGCCGGATCTTGCGCTCCTCCTCGCTTGCTTCTCTTTCTTCACGCACTGCGACAAGCGCCCCGTCTCCATCGATAATCAGTCGGCCATACCCGGTCGGATCCTCTGCCTCAAAACCAAGAACGGCAAGATCGGCCCCTTCCTTCAGTGTCGCCAGAATACTCGCAATCGTTTGAGAGCGTATCAGCGGCGTATCGCCATACAATATGACCACGTCACCGGAAAAGTCCTCCAATGCCTCGCGTGCGGCCAGCACGGCATGGGCGGTACCGAACTGTTGCTCCTGTATAAACACGCCAGCACCCTGATGCGCGGCGCGGGCAACGTCAGAAACGTTCTCCATATCGGGGGCAACGACAACGGCCATTTCCGTCAGGCCGCTCTGTTGCGCCGTTGCCATGACATGCGTCAGCATCGGCTGCCCGGCAATCTCATGCAGCACCTTGGGACGTGTCGATTTCATGCGCGTGCCCTGCCCGGCAGCAAGAACAAGCGCAAGTGAAGGTCTTTGGCTCATGGCAAAGCGGTTCTGAGATGGAAATTCAAGCCAAACTGACATGTCACAAGACGAGTCGTTTGCCCGGTTACAATACGATGCTTTCAAATAGCGCAATCATCGAGAGAAAGAAACAATTCCGGACGATTGCATCCACGTTGACCCTCCACACAGACTCAGACAAGTTTGATTCAGATGCCAAAATTTTATTCGCGCCTGCTTTGGGGCTGATCCGAGAAAATGACACAAGCGTTGACGCGCCGCCTGTATGTCATTGCCTGGCTCACACTGGGAACTTTCGCGCTTGTCTATTTCGATGTTCTGTTTCAATCGACTCTGGGATTGAAAAAGGAAAGGCAGGCGGCGGCATCTGCGAC
>DEIT01000079.1 GCA_002352635.1 Hyphomicrobiaceae bacterium UBA2767
CGGGACTGAGTGCTGGCAGCAATTTAGCGTTTGATCCTGCACGCCCTCGGCAAGATTGCTCTCGTCAAACTTCTCTGTCACGCAGGCGTCCCCCAACACCAATCCGCTGCACCGTTCCAGCAGCTACAGCCAGCATCCTCCTGGCCTCAAATCATCCAGGCGTCTGTGCGCCAATCAGACCTACTTCTTGGCGTCCTCGAAAACACTGAGGTCGAACAGTCCGTCAACCGACACATTCGTCTTGATTTTGCTGCTCTTCTGAAAATCATGCATGTATTTCGTCGAGTCCTGAATACCTCCCGGGTCGGCGCGGAAATTGGATGATGGCGATTTAAGCGCCTTCAGCACGATATCGTCCCCCAGCAAACCCTTCGAGATAAACTCCTTAACGTGAGGTGCGGCCTTTTCCGGCTCTTTCTGGAGCAGCTCGGTGGCCTTGATATGCAATTCGACAAACTTCACGATCGCGTCGCGGTGCTTAGCCAGAACTTCCTCTCGCACGGCAACGGTTGAGCCAGGCTGATTGGGCATCATTTCATCCGCCCGTGCCACGACCTTGGCATCTTTCAGCTTGCTCTCCACTATCGTGAGAATGGGTTCCAGGATGCCTGCTGCATCGACTGACCGTGACAGCAACGCCTGCTGCACGCGCGAAGCGCCCATTCCGATCAGCTCCACCTCGTCGAGGTTCATCTTGAGCTCTTCGAGAAGCCAGTGCCGCGTGACCGTATCGGGCACCGACCCCTTCGGAAAGCTGGCAATCTTGGGTTTGCGGCCCTTATCCTTGGCAAACTGTCTCAGCGCTTCGGCGCCCTTGTATTTCTGGAAATACTCCGCCAATTCACCTTGGGCAATGACGGCAATCTGTTCAACAATGCCGGCAGCCACGACTTTGAGTTTGATGCCTTTTCCGCGCGTCACCATGGCCGGGCCGATGCCGAAACACATCATGTCCATCTTGCCTGAAGCGATGGCCTGTACGATTGCCGGTCCATTTGGAAAGCGGGTGAGTTTCAGGTTCAGTCCGGCTTCCTTTGCCCAACCCATGCCCTGCATCACAAAGAGCTGGCTGCAGGGCACGATGGGCATATAGGCCATCTCAAGCGTTACTTCCGCACGCGATTTGCCTGCCGGGAAAGCAATCAGAAGCGCCATGGCAATGGCACTCAACGCCAATCGAAATTTCCGCAAATTCATGACTTTGGGACCCTCCTTAATACGCGACAGGTTTATTCGACATGGATTGGCGCCAAAGATCAAATGGATTGTCTTGTTCCTGCCTTGCACAGGAACCCTGAGAACTCCTGAAATGCAGCCAGGCAGAGCTAGATTTTCCAAAGGTTGGAACTTCGAAGAGTTAGGACGCACTCAACATGGCAGAAGCCGATGAAATACATGGCTGCGCAGAAAGAATATTAAGACTTTCTTGGTACGAACTAACGGTACCGTCAGGACGATGCGGCCGTAGTCCTTGCGCAGGCGTTTCAGGACTCGTTTGAGTGCGTGAGGCAGCAGGCGATTGTGCGGCCCTTCCCTCCTGATTATGCGGCAGTAGTAACTGGGGTGAAATACTGGTCATGCAATCGCAAACTTTGCCTGCCCGCGTGCCATGGGTGGATTATGCCAAAGGCATCTGCATTCTTATGGTCGTCATGATGCATTCGACGCTGGGCGTCGAAGCGGCCGCTGGAAGCAAGAGCTGGATGCACGAACTCGTTGCCTTCGCCAGGCCTTTCCGTATGCCTGATTTCTTCCTGATTGCCGGCCTGTTTCTCGCACGCCGCATTGATCGCGACTGGCCCGACTATCTCGACCGGAAAGTCTTCCATTTTGCCTATTTCTATCTGCTTTGGCTGACAATTCAGTTCGCTCTTAAGTCGCCGGGTATAATTTCCGAAGTGGGAGCAAGCGGCTTTCTTTCGGAATATGGCCACGCCTTCCTGCAGCCCTTCGGCACACTCTGGTTTATCTATTTGCTTCCGATCTTTTTTGTCGTCACCAAGGCCCTCAGAAATGTGTCGCCGGTCGCAGTCTGGCTGGTCGCCGCGGCGTTCGAAGTCTCGCATCTGCATACGGGGCTCACCATTGTCGATGAATTTGCCAGCCGGTTTGTCTATTTCTACTCCGGCTATGTCCTGGCTCCACAGATCTTCCGTTTGGCCGAACATGTGGGTCAGGCACCGGCACGAGCGATTTTGGCCTTGAGTGCATGGGGTCTCTTCAACGGTTTCTGCGTCAAGGCCGGTATTTCAGACATGCCGCTTATGGGTCTGATTCTGGGTTTTGCAGGTGTTGGCGCGGTTGTTGCGGTGTCGGTTCTTCTCACGAAGGTGTCGTGGGGTAACGCGCTGCGCTATTGCGGCGAGAATTCAATCGTCATTTATCTGGCATTCACGGTTCCCATGGCCGCAACGCGCATGGTTCTTTTGAAACTCGGCTGGATATCCGATCTCGGTTCAGTTGCACTGCTCGTGACCATCGCCGGTCTCACCGGTGCGTTGGTGATGTATTGGATCGTCCGCAATACACCGCTTGCCTTTCTCTTCGTGCGCCCCGGCTGGGCCCATCTTTCTGCCTGGCAAACCGGAGAAACGAAGCAGCTGAAGACAGCTCCGTAATAGGGCCCGACAACGCCTGACAGAACTCTGAGAATTTAATCATTCGCACTTCTCCTATCTCATCAGGGAAACCAAGGAAAAGAGAACAATGCTGACAAGTCTGGGGCTGGAACAACCAACCCATAAATTTCAGGAAAAGGCCGTCTCCGGTTTCCAACAGGCGAGGACCGGAGCCGTCCGCGATGCAGCGTGCAACCTTGATCTCCATCTGGTTTCGGATTGGGAAGAATTTGAAGCTCTCGAGCCCGTGTGGAACGACCTGTTCGAGCGTGTTGGCCAGTCACATAACCTGTTTCAGAGCTACAACTGGAACTGGCACTGGTGCCAAAGTTATCTGCGCTCTGATCCCAAAACGAACGCACTTGCTCTGAGTATTGTCGTTGGAATGCGCGAAGGCCGTGCGGTCATGATCTGGCCGCTCCTCTCCAACCGGCATATGGGCGTGAAATATGTCTGCTGGATGGGAATGCCCGTCAGCCAGTATAGCGATGTGCTCATTGAAGATGGTCCCGACCGGTTGTCATGGCTGGAAGATGGCTGGAACTTCATCTGTTCGCGGCTTGGGGCTGACATGGTTTGCGTGCCCAAGGTTCGCGAAGACGCTGCACTTTCGAGCCTTTTGTGCGCCTTGGAGGTGGAACCCGTTCAGCAGGCCGAAGCGCCTTATGCAGACTTGGCTGAAGCGGGCAATTACGAAGTCTATGCATCCCGTTTCTCCTCGCGCTTGCGCAAGAACCGGCGCCGCCAGCATCGCCGCCTCTCCGAACAGGGAGATGTCAGCATTGAAGTCCTGACCGAAGGAGAGACTGCCTGTGCAGCCGCGCAGCAGGCAATCGACATGAAACGCCGCTGGCTGCAAAATCAGGGGCTCGTGTCCAAGGCATTTTCCGACAATCGCATCGACGCTTTTTTTGCCAGTGCGTTGTCATCACCGGACAAACCTGCTGGTTGCCAGGTATCGGTTTTGAAAGTGGGTTCGGACATCGTCGCAACCGTAATTGGTTTTGTATGCAATGGCCGGTACGCGACACATATCTGCGCCTACAATCTCGATCCTAAATTCGCCCACTCCGGTGCGGGCAGTCTGCTCATAGATGCAACCGTCCAGGACTGCCTGGAAAAGGGGCTTGAGAATTTCGACATGATGGCCCCTGGAGATGCCTACAAGTATGAATGGACTGACGCGACCGTGATGGTCAGCGACTATGCGGTTCCCCTTACCCCGCGTGGTCGCGCCTATGCCGCGTTTGGCGCTTGCGCCTATTCTGCCAAGGCGGCCTTTAAAACGGTTCCACAACGCATGCGCCGGGCACTGCTGGCGGTTGTCGGCCCGAAAGTCTAGGCCATATTGCTGGAAAAA
>DEIT01000255.1:0-1322 GCA_002352635.1 Hyphomicrobiaceae bacterium UBA2767
TGGTCGGCACTGATGCTGACGATGCGTTGCATTTCCCCAAAACTTTCAATGGGTTCACCATCAATGCTGAGGACCTTATCGCCACTTTTGAAACCGGCTTCCGCCGCTGCACTGCCCGGTTTAACAGCATCGACAACGGGTAATACCTGTTGCCGGCCAACAAATGTGAACATGCAAGCGAAAATGACGATCGCCAGCAGAAAATTGGCGATCGGCCCGGCAGCCACGACGGCAGCTCGCTGGCTCAGGTGTTTGTTATGAAAAGCACCCTCGCGGTCCTCTTTACTGAGTTTCTCCATAGATTCATGATCGGGCACGCTGGCGGCATTCTCATCACCGAGAAACTTCACGTAGCCGCCAAGTGGAATCCAGGAAAGCCGCCATCGGGTTCCTTTCTTGTCGTAGAAACCAAAAATTTCCCGGCCGAACCCAATAGAAAATACGCGAACTGTCACGTTGCACCAGCGCGCCACAACAAAATGGCCAAGCTCATGAAAAAAGACGACGACCGTCAAGACGAACAGAAATGGCAGGAGATAGGAAAAAAACGACTCTCCGTATCCTACTAGAGTGGTAATTACGTCCATTAACCAGTGCCTCCTGCTCGCATGCCGCGATGCGTGTTTATATGGTCAGTCCATTTCCAATAGCAACGAACGTGCCAATCTGCGGCCCATTTCGTCGAGAGCAAAAACGTCATCAAGTGCCTTCGGCTTCGATATGCCTTCGCGTGAAGCCGCCTCCACCGTCTCTGCCACAAGTGCGGAAATAGAGGGAAGACCAATTTTGCGATCCAGAAACGCCTGAACTGCAATTTCATTGGCCCCATTGAGAACGGTTGTCGCGCCGTTATCCGCCTCCATGGCCTCCTGTGCCAAACGCAAGGCCGGAAAACGTTCATTATCAGGCGATTCGAAGTTGAGCGATCCTATTTTTGTCAGATCGAGCCGCTCTGTCGGAGCCCACATGCGTTCCGGCCAGGCCAGTGAGTAGGCAATTGGCGTACGCATATCCGGCGAACTGAGTTGAGCGAGAACGGAACCATCGGAATACTCAACCAGACAATGCACAATTGATTGAGGATGAATCACCACATCGAGCTGATTCGGCTCCACCGGAAACAGATAATAGGCCTCGATCAGCTCCAGCCCCTTGTTCATCAACGTTGCGGAATCGATCGTTAACTTCCTGCCCATCGACCAGGTCGGGTGCTTCAGCGCATCTTCCGGTGTGGCAATTGCCATCTGTTCCGACGTCCAGGTGCGAAATGGTCCACCTGAAGCCGTCAATGTGATCTTTTCAATTGCGTCTGAAACGCTGGT
>DEIT01000255.1:1484-9743 GCA_002352635.1 Hyphomicrobiaceae bacterium UBA2767
GGCCGCGCGACAGCTTCCATCAGCGCTTCTGAGCCCGCTGCGGCTTCAATGTTCGTGCCCGAAAGTGCGGCTTTCAGGTCCTGATACCCGGAAGGGTCGGCTAGTACCGCCAATTCAGCGTGGTGTTCTATAGCCTGGCGGGCCAGCAGCTCAAAATTGCTGTTCGCTGACAGTGCAACAACCTGGTAGCGATTGGGATCACGGCGTATCAGGTCCAATGTCGAGCAGCCAACCGAGCCCGTTGCCCCCAACACACTGATACGGCGTGGGGCTTGGATCTTCGCTGGTGCGGCAACTGCAGTCATTGATCCCATTTGCCTCGGTCCGCTTCGTGATGGCCTGCAGATGCAATGCCTGAAAAACGCGCTACGGCCAAATTAAAAAAGATTGAGCTGGAGTTAATGTGTTGCGAAACCAAGCCAAACATCCAGCTGCCAATACCGCGCCGACCAGTCCGTCAGCTCTGTCGAACAGACCGCCGTGCCCGGGAAGCAATTTTCCTGAATCCTTAACGTCAAAGGTTCGTTTTATGGCTGATTCTGCCAAATCACCCATTTGACTCGCAAATGCCAATCCGACACCGGTCAGCGCGACACCAAAGGCTGACGTGCCTCCGAGCCATAACGCATACCCATAAGCCAGCAAAGTGGGGACGACAAGCCCGCCGGCAAACCCCGACCAGGTCTTGCCGGGAGAGATGGCCGGAGCAAGTTTGGGTCCTCGCAGGGTGCGCCCGACAAAATACGCTGCCGTGTCCGCTGACCAGACAACCAGAAACAGGAAGAAAACGGCCACGATCCCGAAAGAAGGATCGGAGCGGAACGCGATGAGCAGGCAACACGGGATGCCCAGATAGAGCACTCCAAGAGCGGACCAGACACGTTCTGCGGGTGACGCTCCCAGAAATGCAACGCCAAGCATTCCTGCACCGAGTAGACCCAGCGGTATCCATGCTGGTGCTGCGGCAGCTGTGAAAATGCAGGCGGCGACTACAGATGCGGCGTGAATGTAGAAACTTACATCCCACGCCCGATTGCGTGTCAGCTGACCCCACTCCCAAGCCAGGATCGCGCCGCCTGCCGCGATCATGAGCGTGAAAGGCCAGAGGCCCGCAACGGTCAGTATGGCCGTCAACGTTACCAGCAATACGCCAGAGGTTGCGCGCTTTACCAATTCACCGGGTTGAGATGCTTGACCGCCCTTGGGACTGGGGGAAGCGCTGGTCACGCGGTGGACCTTGCCTGAAGTCCGCCAAACCTGCGTTCTCTATCGCGGAATGACGTGATTGCATTTTCAAGCGCTTCGCGTGTGAAGTCCGGCCAATAGGTGTCGACGAAGACGAATTCCGTATAGGCGCATTGCCACAGCAGAAAATTTGATAATCGCATCTCGCCGCTGGTACGGATCAGCAGATCCGGATCGGGCATGCCTGCTGTATCGAGATGATTACCGAATACTTCTGATGTGACGTCATCAGGCTCCAACCTGCCCTCTTTGACCTCTTGTGCAATCCGACGGGCAGCGCGGGTGATCTCATCCCGCCCCCCATAGTTGAACGCGACGGTAAGCTGCAGTCCGGAATTTCCCGAGGTGAGCGCGACGGCGTCTTCGATCAATCGGATGATGTCGCCTTCGATACCGCTGCGTTCCCCAATCACACGGATTCTCACGCCATGTTTATGCAAATCGGCAAGATCGGTTCGGATAAAGCGACGCAGCAAGGACATGAGATCGCGGATCTCGGATTGCGGCCGTGACCAGTTTTCTGACGAAAAACTGAACAGGGTCAGAAACGGCAGGTCCAACTCAATTGCCGCACGCACCACCCTTCGTACGCTTTCGACACCGTGCTTGTGACCTTCAGAGCGGCTGAGCTCCCTTTCAGCAGCCCAGCGACCATTGCCATCCATGACTATGGCGATATGCCGGGGCATATCCCTTTGTTCAACTGGTTGGCCGACAGTTTGGTTTGGAATGGTCACGGGTCCCGCGCACTTCGTTGTCTCAGGCTGGTGTCTTATACATTGTTCCCGGTCCGCAATTCAGACCTGCATGATCTCCGCTTCCTTAGCGGAGAGTGCATCGTCGATACTCTTGATAATCGTGTCCGTGATCTCCTGGACTTCGGCGCCATGGGTATGTTGTTCGTCTTGACCAATCTCACCGGCTTTTTCCTGCCGTTTGAGCTGCTCCATGCCATCGCGACGGACATTCCTGACAGCAACTCGTGCCTGTTCAGCATATTTTGCGGCCAGTTTAGCAAGTTCCTGACGACGCTCCTCATTGAGTTCCGGTATTGGGATCCGCAATACCTGTCCCTCCCCGATCGGGTTAAGACCCAGGCCGGATTCGCGGATTGCTTTATCAACCGCATCCACTTGTGATCTGTCCCAGACTTGCACGTTGATTGTCCGCGGCTCAGGGACGGTAACGGTCGCCAACTGATTGAGAGGCATTGGCGTTCCATATGCATCCACAGTAACGGGGTCCAACAGGCTGGCGTTTGCGCGTCCCGTCCTCAGTCCACCAAATTCCTGCTTCAGCACGCTGAGCGCACCGTCCATGCGTCTTTCCAAATCCTTCAAATCGAACTTAGACATGGTCCCACTCCCATGAAACGTACAAGAACCGGATAAAGGCTATCCGGTTGCGCCGGGCTCCGGCAGGAGGTTTATGCATGATAGATGTCTATGGGGACAACGCCAAACATTGTGTTTCGTGTCGCTTTGGGACCCGCACCCTAAACCGCTTTCCTGCTGCCAGCAGCCACCCTCTAGCCTAACTGAGGGTCAATTATGAGAATAACGTGACCTACAGCAAGGATAATTGCTGAAGCAAATCCGGGAATCGATGCTCGTTCGAGGGAAAAGCGTTTAGTTTCCAGCTGCAGCGGCCGCGACTTCGGCAGCAAAATCGCCTTCTTCCTTCTCAACGCCTTCTCCGAGCGCATAACGCACGAAGCCAATGACTTTAATGGGGGACCCGATCTCGCCTTCAACGGCTTTAACTGCATCGCGAACCTTGCTTTCGCCGTCAATGACATAGACCTGGGACATCAGCGCAACTTCCTCATAGAATTTGCGTAAGCGTCCATCGACCATCTTTTCAATGATCTCCTCAGGCTTGCCTGATTCCCTGGCCTGCTCGCTAAGTACAGCGCGCTCGCGGTCAATGACATCTGAGTCGATGTCGTCTTCAGTTACTGCAATCGGATTTGCCGCAGCCACATGCATCGCAATTTTGCGCGCGAGGTCTTCAAGCTTTCCTTTGTCGCCGGTTGATTCAAGACCGACCAATACGCCGATTTTTCCCAATCCTGGCGCAGCCGCGTTATGAATGTAACCGCTCACCACACCGTCTGAGACTTCGATGCGCTGGCTGCGGCGCAACACCATATTTTCGCCGATGGTGCCCACCATCTCTGTTAATTGCTCTGCAACAGAGAGGCCGCCATCTTTATATGGCATTGCTTCGAGTGCGCTCGTATCGTCAGCCTTGAGGGCGAGATTGGCAATATTCGAAACCAACTCCTGAAACTGTTCATTGCGTGCCACAAAGTCGGTTTCGGAATTGACTTCAACCAGAGCGCCAGTTGTTCCCTCCGTTGCAAGCCCAACAAGACCTTCAGCCGCCACGCGGCCGGCTTTTTTTGCGGCGCTCGCCAGTCCCTTCGTCCTGAGCCAGTCAACAGCAGACTCCATGTCGCCATCGTTCTCGCCAAGCGCCGTTTTGCAATCCATCATGCCTGCGCCGGTCTTTTCGCGCAGTTCCTTCACCATTGATGCTGTGATGGTAGTCATATCCGTATCCTATGGATTCTGGTTGTTTTTTGTGTGTCGTTTGCGCCGGTAGCAAAGGTCCAAGGCTGCTACTTTTTAGCCAATTCCTTGGCCTGCTTCACCCACTCGTCCCGCTCGATGCGGCCCTTGAGGTCCAGCGCTTCGTCGATCTCCGCAATCTCAGCTTTCTTGAGTCCGCCGATTTGCCGATAGTGGAAAATGCCGAATTCATTGAGTGTTTTCTCAAGCACTAGCCCGACGCCCGTAAGCGCCTTGAGGTCGTCGGCCTCACCGTCAGCTTTCTTGAGTCGCTCGAATCCACTTGCCTTTTTTTCTGGTTCCTTCGCCTCGGCAGGTTTCTTCTCGGTCTCTTTTTTTGCCGCAGGCTCTTCAGCCGCATCTTCCGCCGGCTTGTCGGCTTTGGCATCAGTCTTCTTGGTCTTCGCGTCCGCCTTGTCGGCTTTTTCGGAGACCTTTGCCTTGTCGGTTTTGCTCTTTTCTTGTTTTTTTGTCGTGCCGGACTTGGCGTCTTTTTCAGTCAGAGCTTCTTCGACCGGGGGTGTTGCCGATTCACCAACATCCATACCCGCCCCACCCTGAGCGCGCGCGATGCCGTCAATTGCCGCCCGTGAAATCAGATCGCAATACAAAGCGATCGCACGACCTGCATCGTCATTGCCAGGAATTGGGAAATCGACGTCATCGGGATCGCAGTTGGTGTCGACAACAGCGATGACGGGAATTTTCAGTTTCCGCGCTTCAGCGACTGCGATGGATTCTTTATTCGTATCGACGACAAATAAAACATCCGGCAGGCCGCCAATGTCCTTGATGCCGCCCAGCGCTCGTTCGATCTTGTCTCGTTCGCGCGTGAGCTGAAGCAATTCCTTTTTGGTGAGACCTTGACCCTCGCCGTCGAGCAATTCTTCCAACTTGCGTAGCCGCTTGATGGACTTCGAAATCGTCTGCCAGTTGGTCAGCGTGCCACCAAGCCAACGGTGGTTGATGAAATACTGAGCGCATTGTTTGGCGCTTTCCGCGATTGTATCGGAAGCTTGGCGCTTGGTGCCGACGAACATTAATCGACCGCCTCGCGCGACGGTATCGGACACTGTCACCAGTGCTTGATGCAGCAGCGGTACGGTCTGAGCCAGATCGATAATGTGAATATTGTTGCGTGAGCCGAAGATGTAAGGTCCCATCTTCGGATTCCAGCGGTGTGCTTGATGTCCGAAATGCACGCCTGCCTCAAGCAGTTCGCGCATATTAAAAGTAGGCAGTGCCATGACTGCAATCTCCTTTTCCGGTTGAACCTCCGCGGATGAGTTGACGTCGTCAGTTCCCTGCGACGCACCGGAAAGTGGCAGAACCTTTAATCCCAGTCATAACCGGGCCCAGTAAGAACCGGGAAAGGCCTACCGCTTGGCATCCACGTGTGTGATGGCCGCCTTATAGGGGTGAACTCATGCCTTTGCAAGCGTGAGCGCCGGAGTGCCGCGGCCATTTGCCAATTGCCGTGTATTAGGCGCGAGTATCGGTTCAACTGCACTAACGCCTTTGATGACGCTAAGTGCCCCTCTTCGGCTGGATGAAACGTCGTACCGGCCGGGCATTTCGATTTCAAGTTCACGCCCCACACTCGGAAGACGCAGGACGAGCCGCACCTCGCCCTCGCCGTTGGCCGAGAGGCCTGCCCGGACTTGTTTAAGCGATGCGGGGTCGTCGACGATGACGCGCATGCCGCTCTGGGAGCGGTTTGCCGCCGACTCCAAAGGTTCGACGCCCGTGAGGCGGGCTCTGAGAGCATCCGCTGCAGCCTCAGCCTCTATGTCGACGAGAAGCGGTGTGCCGGGCTCAAGCAGCTCCCCATGCGATGACAGCAGTTCGGAGAACACAACCGCTTCAAATTGGCCCGTCTGGTCAGAAAAGCCGACGAAAGCGAAGCGGTTGCCACGTGCCGAGGTGCGCTCCTGTTTGTAGGATACGACGCCCGCCAGTCTTGCCGCTGCCGCGCTTGACGAAGCACGTGCGCTGAACTGTGCCCAAGTAAGGATGCCTTGTTGTTCCAGCACCGCTTCATATTCATCCAGTGGGTGTCCTGAGACGAAGAAACCGATGGCTTCCTGTTCGCGCGAAAGACGATCAACAGGAACCCAGGGCTCAGCCTCACGGAGGACAAGTTCGCGTGCCGTTTCTGACCCGAACAAGTCGTTCTGGTTTGCGTTTTCAGGAACCGCGCCGGCCCGCAAAATGCGATCGGTGTTGGCGAACAACTTGCCCCGGTCAGTGTCGAATTCGTCGAGCGCGCCAGCAGCTATGAGAGCCTCAAGACCACGTTTGTTGAGCAGGCGTACGTCAATTCGGTGGGCGAAATCTGCAACGCTCTTGTAGTTCCCGTTGGCTTCGCGTTCGATGACAATATGCTCGGCGGCGGCGCGTCCCATATTCTTCAGGGCGCTTAGGGCATACCGGATGGAATTGTCGGCTGCACCGAAGTCCGCGAACGAAGCGTTCACGCAAGGCGGTTCAATGGTGATGTCACCCCGGCGCGCATCCTGCACGAAGATATTGAGCTTGTCGGTATTGCCCATGTCCAGGGTCATCGAAGCTGCCAGGAACTCAACCGGATAATTGGCCTTCAGATATGCGGTCTGATAGGCGATGAGCGCGTAGGGACCAGAGTGACACTTGTTAAAGCCATAGCCGGCAAACTTTGCGATCAGCTCGAATATGTATTCCGCGGTTCCCTTATCGACATCATTGGCAACAGCCCCGTCTACAAACCGTGACCTTTGCTGGTCCATTTCTTTCTTGATTTTTTTGCCCATGGCTCGGCGCAGCAGATCTGCTTCCCCGAGCGAGTAGCCGGAAAGCAACTGCGCGATCTGCATCACCTGTTCCTGGTAAACGATCACCCCATAGGTCTCGCTTAGAATTTTCTCCAGCGACGGGTGGGGATAGGTAACGGGCTCAGCGCCGGTTTTGCATGCAATGTAGCGGGGAATGTCGTCCATCGGTCCGGGGCGGTAGAGCGCAACCATGGCGATGATATCTTCGAACCGGTCAGGTTTGAGTTTCCGCAGCGCCTCGCGCATACCGGCACTTTCCAGCTGGAACACACCGACAGTGTCCGCTTCTGAGAGCAGTTCGAACGTTCGTGCATCGTCCAGGGGAATGCGAGCAGGATCGACCTTTTCACCCCTGCGCGAAAGCAACTCCCTGGATTTTTCGATGACCGTGAGGGTCTTCAGACCGAGAAAGTCGAATTTGACCAGACCTGCTGCTTCCACCCATTTCATGTTGAATTGGGTCGCAGGCAGGCTCGAACGTGGATCGCGGTAGAGCGGAACCAGTTCGGTCAGGGGCCTGTCACCGATCACAATTCCCGCGGCATGGGTCGAGGCATGGCGGTATAGCCCCTCGAGCCTTTGACCGATATCGAGCAGGCGTCCGACTATCGGTTCACGGTCCCTTTCCTCCTGAAGCTTGGGCTCACCCGCAATAGCCGCAGGCAGGCTGACTGGATTTGCGGGATCTGCGGGCACCATCTTGCATAGCCGGTCAACATGGCCATAAGGCATTTGCAGGACGCGCCCTACATCGCGCAAAACCGCGCGCGCCTGCAGTTTTCCGAAAGTGATGATCTGCGCCACCCGGTCGTCGCCATACTTGTCCTGAACGTAAGTGATGACTTCATCGCGCCGGTCCTGGCAGAAGTCGATGTCAAAGTCAGGCATGGAGACGCGTTCGGGATTGAGGAACCGTTCGAACAGAAGTCCGAACCGGATGGGGTCGAGATCCGTAATCGTCAGTGACCATGCTACAAGAGAGCCCGCTCCTGAGCCGCGCCCTGGNNCCCACGGGAATGTCAGCATTCTTGGCCCATTGAATGAAATCGGCGACAATCAGAAAATAGCCCGCATAAGTCATACGGCTGATGATCCCGAGCTCCAGTTCCAGCCGCTCCCAATAGGCAGATTTATCGAAGCCCTCCGCGGGCCCTTGTTCGCTAAGACGCCGCTTGAGTCCTTCTTCAGCCTGAGTTCGCAGCTCTTTTGCCTCGGCCTCTTTGGGGTCTTGGGAGTTTCCGGAAGCCCATTGCGGCAAGATCGGATCGCGTGTTTGCGGCCGGAAGGCACACCGCTTTGCAACTTCAACGGTGTTGTCGATTGCTTCCGGCAGATCGCTGAACAACGCCGCCATTTCCTCTGCACTCTTGAAATAGTGCTGAGGTGTAAGACGACGGCGTTCATCGACACCGATATACGTGCCCTCGGCAATGCAGATCAGGGCGTCATGGGCTTCAAAATCGTCCTGCCTGGCAAAATAGGGTTGGTTCGTAGCCACCAGCGGAATCTCATGCCGGTAGGCGAAAGCCAACAGATCTGGCTCAACGACCCTCTCTTCTTCCAGTCCGTGGCGCTGAAGTTCTACATAGAGCTCGTCACCAAACAGATCCAAGAGGGATTCCAGTCTGGCT
>DEIT01000094.1:0-1861 GCA_002352635.1 Hyphomicrobiaceae bacterium UBA2767
TATCTCAGCGAAATAGGCGTCAAAACCGCAAGCACAGGCGATTTCTGCGCATGGAGTGAAGTCTATCTGGAGGGAAGGTGGTACGCGTTCGATCCGCGAAACAACACGCCGCGTATCGGACGCATTCTCATGGTGCGCGGGCGCGATGCCGCTGACGTCGCAATGATGACGACCTTTGGCGACTATCAGCTGACCCGCCTGAAAGTTTGGACCGATGAAATGGAGGGGACGCCATCTACGAGCGACCTCGTTGACGCCCTGCAGGATCGCCCCGCGACGGAAGCATTGGTGTTGGAGGAGTCTTCCGGCCGTTTGCGCATGTGACTTCACAGGCAAGTTCCTGGCATCCTATTGCTCCCGGCTGACGTCTGGAATGAAAGACACGTCCTGAGCGCGCAGCCAGGCCCGCTGGGTTCAGGCCGAGGGTGGTTCGCCACTTTTGGCCTGACGCGGGGTCTGCGCTTGCGTAACCATAGTTACGCAAACCCACTTGTGATTGCAGCGACCTTGCATAAATAGAAGCGAACAGCTTGACTTGTCTCCCATGCCTCGCAAGGCCAGGCGTCTTAGAGGACAACGATCATGAACAAGCAAATGCGCATTACTGCAGGTGCCCTGAGCGGGTTTGCCGCCGTTCTCATGCTGAGCGACGGTGCGGCTTACGCCCAAGGATTCTGGCCATGGTCGTCACGGCGCACCCCTCCGCCGCAACAGACCCAGCCGCCACCGTATCCAAAGAAAACTCAGCCCGCACCGCAAAAGCAGAAACGCCCGTCGCGCCCCGGCGGCGGGGGTCGCTACCGCACGCTCTGCGTGCGCACCTGCGACGGCTTTTTCTTTCCCATCAGCTTCAAGGCCTCCCGCTCGAAATTCAAGGCCGACAGCGACGCCTGCCTCGAGCGTTGCGGGAGCGATGCACGTCTCTTCGTTCACCGCAACCCGGGGCAAAAGGTCTCCAGCGCGGTTGATTTGCAGGGCAAGCGCTATGTGGATCTGGAAAACGCCTTTCGTTTCCGCAAGGAGTTGGTTCCGGGATGCGAGTGCAATGCCGGATTTGCGCCCGATCCGCCAGCCGCCACAGTCCCGGCCGAAGCGGATGCTGGGAAAGCTCAAACCGAAACGAGCGCTGGAACAAGTGAGAAGGCGAAGACACAGTAAGGGTCAAAGCGCTGTCTATGACGGCGCGATATCAAAATGCAGGACGTCGTGCCGGATACCCAATTTGGTATAGAGGGAGATGGCGGAATCATCCCCAAGATCTGCCTGGACAAAGATGACATAGACCCCTCGGTTGACCGCGATTTTCTTCAGATGTTCGATAAGCGCGGTCGCGACGCCCTGGCGGCGGTTCGCTTCATCAACGGCCAGATCGTAAATGTAGAGTTCGCTGCGCTCCTGTTCGAACTTTTTCAGTTCATAGGCTGCAAGGCCCCCGATCACGCGGTCTCCATCTAGAGCTGCCAGGGCGATAAACTGATTGCCGCTGAGCAATCCCTTCAGATAGGCCCTGCGCGGCTGCGCTCCCTCATAAGTGTCGGTGTCCTCGAATGCCCTGCCGAAGGTGGCGAGGAGCTGACGAAACAAATCAATGTCATCAGCCGACAATTGTCGCGTTTCAAATCGCGTGTTTTCGGGCATGTGTATCCTGAATAACTATCCGCTGGTTGCCCAGTCTAAAGGGAATTACGCCGGAACAGCCACACTCCATTGTCTGCCACCCCTTCCTCCCCACTTCCGGCTTGAGCGACCGGGTGTTTCTGTCTCGGGGAATAAATTATCGTTCTGATCGTTGTCGTGTTGCAGAAACCCTGTACGCACGGGGACGTGTTGAAGAGCGATCCCTCCGCTCGTGACACAGGAG
>DEIT01000094.1:1885-5738 GCA_002352635.1 Hyphomicrobiaceae bacterium UBA2767
CAGGAGACAAGGCAATCATATGCGCTTCTCCTGCCTATTCTACGTACTCCCCAATTCAGCCCTAATGATCCGCTAGTTTCTTCCGCATACTGATCATGCGGCGGATCCCTGGGGGAGGGGGAGGCCGGCTAATGATCCCGAGGTGATTGCAACCGCGAGACCCAATCGAGCCGGAATCCCCCCATAGACGGCTTCCCGCGCCGGCGTGCCGCCGCACTTTTGCGGGAGGACCCCCATGCCGAAGATGCCGATTGCGCCGCAAAGCGCACTGACACCATTTCATGTTCACACGCACCCCACTCACGGCCATGCCTTAAGGCTACTGCAGGCGTTCATGCTTGGGCTCAGCCTCGTGCTTGTTCTGGCAGTGACAACCGGACTCGCTCGCGCCGACGGAAACCACATCATCGTCGATGAGAAAACCATCAAGGATGCGGGCACGGTTTCCGGCTGGCCAAGCCACGGACACAACGACGTGCGCCAACCCGGTAATGGCGCCATCCTTTATGGCATCGGTGGATCGGAGGAGGGCGACAATCCCTGCTATATCGAACTGCTCTGGTCGCGCCAGAACGCCTCCGAGCATCGCCTGTTCACCGCCGAGTGGCACCGCGGTCCCTGTGGTGCGAAACGCACCAAGAGCCACGACGAGACGCGCCTTGCGCTCGCTCCGCCGCAATCGGCGATCCGGGCGATCAAGGTGTGCACCAACAAGAAAGACAACCGTAAGCTCAAGGGGGTCGCAATCACCAGTGCCAGCGAGATCACCGAGTATGCAGGCAAATGGATTACGGTCCCTAAGATCACCGGCGAGTACGAAAACGCCAATTGCGCCGAATGGCATAAGGCTTCCGCGTGTCCAACCGCCCATGTGGCGGTCGGCCTCAAGATTTATCACGACGAGGACGGGGCAAGCGGGCTGGAACTCATCTGCGGCTCGGCGGGGCTCGACCCGCAACTGGACGACGTGGTGTTCACCGAAAAAATCAAGGAGGGCGAACAGCTTCTCTCACCTGTGGCTGGCACCGCGGGAACCAAGCTGCGCGTTCTGATCGGTGACGGTGTCAAGCTTCCCAACGACCCGCTGCGCCACTACGGCATCACCTCGGTGCTGATTACTGAAGATGACGACAAGCCCTGCCAGGTGGCGCTTTACGGCGGTGTGCTCGATCCGCTGAAAGGACCTCAGGGGCGCCTGCTCGGTGAAGGCAGGCTTTCTAAATGCATGCACTTCAACATCGGCGATCTGGTCAATCCACTGGCCATCGGCCAGGGCACCAAAATCCACATGCTGCTGCCCTCCGTCGGTCATCTGCAGGATCATTTCGTCAACGGTGTCCAGGTGTGCGATTCCAAGACCAACAAAAACGAACGCATCAAGGGACTGGGGTTGCATCCCGTCAGGGTTGACAAGAACGGCGTCGTGCATCTTTGGAAACCACCCGGCCTTCCCATACCGGCAAAATCAAAGGATCGACACACAAACCGCGGCGACTTCGGCACCACGGCCAAGACCGAGCCGAAATATTGCCCAGAGCCCGACAGAATGATCGGCGTCGGCGTGGTCATGCACTATGAGGGCAAATCGTTTACCGGCATGCAACTCGTCTGCCGCCGGGTCACCGCTGGCAAAACGGACCCGCTCACAAAGGACGCGGATGGGTATTAGGGGAGGGTTTGTTCAACTGCCGCGCGCTCACCGATACGGTCTGCCCATTGTGTGAGCTTCGGTCGCCCTGATCGCCACTGGAATCCGGGGATTTGCAACTCAAGCTGCAGAGCGCAGATAAGTGTGATTTGCGCCATGTTGAGCGGGCCCTGCATGAGCGGGTTGTCGATCTCGGTTTCCCACATATCGCTCATGCGAATACCCCGTTGGCGCTCATGTTCGATGATTGTCGCGGACTGGTCGTCAACCGGGCGCTTGAGTTCTCTAACCCAGACACTCAAGCCGTCCATCATGCTCCGCGCCAGCGCTTCAAGACGCCGGGACTCCCAACCCGCGTCGCCTGAAGGGTGGTCGAATACCGGCTGGCCATCTAGATGATCCAGATAGCGGCAGATCAGTTGTGACTCCTCCAGCGTTTTCCCGTCTTCGCGGATGAGATAGGGCACGCGTCCCGACGGATTGATTGCATAATAGGGGCTGTCGGATTTGCGCGTCTGCGCGGGGATAATTTCAACTCGATCTCCCAGACCTTTTTCCAGAACGATGATGCGTATCATGCGGGCAAAGGGGGATGTCTGGGTAACATAGAGCTTCATGGTGCAACCTTACCTTGGGCCTGTGCGGGAATCTTCTTTGCGCCCACGCATATGCTAAAGGTAACAGAGCTCAGGTCCGCGAGTCATTGGCACGCGTGGGCGCCGTATCGGGCAATTCAGCGGAGAAACATGACAATGGATATTGCCGGGTTCATCTACACGGCGTCGACCTGGGTCGTGCCCATCCTGCTGGCAATCACGTTTCATGAAGCAGCCCATGCCTATGCCGCGTGGAAACTCGGGGACAATACCGCCCTTGCGCAAGGACGCGTCACCTTCAATCCCCTGAAGCACATAGACCCCTTCGGCACCATCCTGTTGCCCGCAATGCTGTTGTTTATGCGCGCACCATTCCTGTTCGGGTGGGCCAAACCGGTTCCGGTCAATTTCGCGGCCCTGCGCAACCCGCGCCTCGGCATGATCATCGTGGCCGCAGTCGGCCCCGCCATCAATCTCGCGCTCGCAGTGGCGTCAGCACTGCTGTTCCATCTCCTGTGGCTGGTCCCGGAGACCGGGGTGGCCTGGGCGGGAAAGATGCTGTCCAACTCGATCATCCTGAACCTCGTTCTTGCGGTGTTCAATATGCTACCGATCCCGCCGCTGGACGGCGGGCGGGTGGCGGTCGGGCTGTTACCCCCGGCACTGGGAAGGCCACTGGCGCGCCTTGAGCGCTACGGCATGCTTATTCTTATCGGCGTCATCTTTATCCTGCCGCTCGCGGGCAGACAGCTGGGCATTGACCTGAATATCTTCCAGTGGCTGGTTTGGACCCCGGTGGCGTGGCTGCTGCCCTTCTTCAAAGGGCTGGCAGGAGTGGGTTGATGATACTTGCGGGCGCGGCGAAGCTGGGGGAGATTGCCGGTTCTGTTCTTTTCAGGGAGTAACAAATGCCCGCTTCGGTTCGCACAATTGTCTCGGCTTCAATCGCACTCCTCTTGGCTGCATTGCTGCTTTCGCCAGCCTTGGCCGATGAAGAGAAGGCGACGTTCGAGCTCACAATCAACATCACCTGGAGCCCGGGGACGGCACCGTTCGAATACCCGAAAGCCGGCGGACATCTCTCCCGGCTTGTCGGCGCGACACACCGCAACCGTTATTCCATGTTCCGCGACGGCCACACCGCATCGTCGGGCCTTGAGGCGCTGGCCGAAATCGGACGGCCCGACATCCTCAAGGCCGAACTGCTAGACGCCCAGCGCCGCAGCCGCGTCGGCACTATATTTGAGTTGCCGCGCCTGGATAAGGTTCCGGGCCAGATGAAGGCGATCGTCTCGGCCACCAAGGAATATCCGCTGCTGTCCTTCGTCACCATGCTGGCACCCAGTCCTGACTGGTTTACGGGACTGAGCGACGTCCCGCTTGTGCTCGATGGCAAATGGACCGAAGCCGCGGACTTTCAACTGCTGGCATGGGACGCGGGCAGCGACAGCGGCAAGACCTATGTGGCGCCCAACGCGGACACCCAGCCGCGCCAGTCGGTTCGACTTGTCTCAACCCGGCACTTCCTTGGCCGACGCGGGCTGATAACGGTCGGGTCGGTGAAACTGAGACGGGTGAAGTAGGCCAATGTTCCGCGTCGCTCAGGCAG
>DEIT01000183.1 GCA_002352635.1 Hyphomicrobiaceae bacterium UBA2767
CTGGAGCGTCGATCACATGCGCGGCCACAGGGATTAAATCCTCATATCCGCAGACTACCAAACGCCCAACGACAGGAAAAAAGGACACTCCCCCCGTGGCACTCAAACCCATGGTCATGGAGTTCGGCACCGGCGCCGATATTCGTGGTCAGGACTACACCAAGGCCGCCGTGCGCGCGTTGCAGAACGCGCTTCGCCACAACTCCATATCCATCGCCGATGCGCTGGGCATGGAGCGTACCGACATGCGCGTGAAAATCCTGATCGGCGTGGCGAAACCGCAAGAGGTCGATACGAGCGCCGTCGCTGCCGTGTTGCCTTACGGGCAGGCGGAGGTCGAAGTCGTGGAAGGCGGGCTCGATACTCCGCTTGAAAGTGGTGAGGGCTTGGTGGTGATGGCCAATGCCGGGCTCACCGTCTATCTCGATATGGACGACGCTCACACCGAAAGGGGTGCGTCATGAGCCCCAAGACATTGAAGCGCGTCATTCTGGAGATGGGGACGGGCAATTCGCTGCAAAGCCGCGACTATACGCAAGCCGCCATCCGCGCGGTCGAGGACGCCATGCACCATTCCTCGCTTCCCCTCTTGTCCAGCCTTGATATCGATCCGCAGACGGTGGAGATCGAGGTGACGATTGGCGCGCAGGAACCCGACAAGGTCGACATCGATGCGGTGTCCGGGGCGCTGAAATTCGGACATGTCACCGCACGCGCGGTCAAGGGCGGCCTGAATGTGCCGCGCGAGGGTGACAAGGCCCCCGTTGTCATCGTCAATGCCGGGCTCGTGGTACGGGTTCCGGTTTAGGGGGGGTGAATAATGTTTTGCTTCAGAAAATAGCAATGCGCTTCATCGCAATTCTTGCGCACTTACCAATACTCTTTTCCGTATTGATGGGACTGGTCGCTGATACATGCACTCAGGGAAGCAATGTTGTCGGCACAATCGTTATTATTAGTTTGCCGCTGTGGCTTTGTGTGACGGTCTTCGCGACCCTAATGCTGATCGAAGATTTCCCTTGGAGATCGGTGTCCCTCGGGCGCGGCATACTGCAGGGTCTGGTTGCCCTACCGGTGATTGGGTTCGCATTCTATTTGTTGCCGCTTGGCTTCAATGCCGCGGCTTTGACACTCACTGGTGTAAATCCTTGTGGCCGCGGTTTTACGTCGGAACCATCGACAGCAATTGAGTCTGCGGGTGCGGTGGCATCCGTAGTCATTTGTGTTGGGTCAATAGTATCGGTTCTTTTGCTTGCTCTGATACGCAAGAAAGGTCCTGCATAAGCCAAACCCTCCGGAGAGGACGCCGTGTCTTAAGACTGGGACGAGTTTGCGAATGAGGGTGCAAGCTTACCCCTGTGACATTGCGGCGGCCTGTTGCCGCGCCAGATGGTCCTTGAATGTGGTTTCCATTTCGGCTGTCATCCAGATGCCATTGAATTTCCGGCCATTGGGCTGCTTGTCGTAATTGATGATGGCAGGCGCGATAGGCATATTGGCGGACTTGGCCACTGCGCCGGCGCTCTCCCGGTCAATCACAAGGCCGCCCATTTTCTTCAGGTCGGCGCCGAAAGCATTGAAGTATTGCTGCGCGATCTCCTTGTCCGACTTGGGGCCATCTGGCTCGATGCCCTGGGCGCGCTTCTGGAAACGGGGAAGATGTACCGCGCTGTAGGCGGCGAACTTGCCGACCAGTGACGCTAAAATGGCAATCGACTGCGTCTGCACGATCACGGCGCTGGCAAGACCGGGATTTTTCATGGTCTGCTTGATCGAGCCCTGGAAATGGTTGCAGGTTGTCATTGCGGTAGCGAGATTGGTGAGGCGTTCATGCATGCCGAAATCGGCTTTTGAATTATTCATGGATGCGAGAAGAATAAACTGGCCGTCATCCTGTTGGCCGAGTTCAAGCGCCTGCGTAATCGCGTCGAGAGGGTAGTCCTGAACCTTCTTGTAAGGATTGGAAAAGAAGGTCTTCTTCTTTGCCAGAACCGCAAGGTTGGCAAGGGCGCAATTATAGACGTCGTTGCAGACATGTGAGAGTGCATTCAACGCGTCTACTACTGCTTCAGTCATGACAAGCACTCCTGGAGTTTTTCCAGTTGCAAATATTGATGCCCTACAACCACAGGTCAAATTACAAAAAGGATGGTTTGGCGCAGGGAATCCGTATTTTTTACTGACCTTTGAACCAACGTTTGCTGGTTAGATTGGGTAGGTGACGCGCATGCCAAACCCCAAAAGAGAGGCTCTGAGTGTCTGAAGACTGGGACGAGTTCGCGGCCCATTGGGAGCAGGACGAACAGCCACGCATCTTTCGCGATGAGGCTTTCGCCTCGCTCATGGCCCATGGAGTGCTGAGTGATACAGCACGGGTTCTGGATTTCGGATGCGGCACCGGCCTCCTGAGCGAAAAGCTCTCACCGCTCGTGAAGGAGATTATCGCCGTCGATACCTCGCGCGTGATGCTCGACACGCTGAAGGCAAAGGCAATCACCAATGTCACCGCGCTTTGCGCCGATCTGGATGACCCTGCAACCCGCGCTGGTGCGGCATGGCTGGCTGATCTGGACCTCATCGTCGCGTCTTCGGTGTGCGGGTTCTTGCCGGACTATGAAAAGACCGTGCAAACATTGAGTGCTGCACTTCGCCCCGGCGGCCATTTCGTCCAGTGGGACTGGCTTGCCGCGGATGACGATGCCGAATTCGGCTTGCCACAGGCGCGTATCGGGAGTGCGCTTGAAGGGGCAGGGCTTGAAGACGTCACCGTCAGGCAGGTGTTCTCCGTAACGTTTGATGGTGAAGCCTTGCCCGTGCTGATGGGTGCGGGACACGTGCCTTCCGCCTGAGGACCGCCAAGCAGACCGTCTCCACTCCTTTTGAACCTTTTCACACCCTCACGCGACTAACTCGCAAGGACATAAGCCGGAGTGAGGACAATGACCCTGAGATCACTTGGAATAGTCGCGAGCCTGGCGGTCGCCGGGGTGCTGGGCGTAGGCGACGACGCATCGGCCTGTTGCAGGGAGAAATTCGAGGTGCCGAAGCCGCATCACTATGTCGACACCGCCACTCAGGCGAACAGCGGGAACGCCGCTGGCCGCCGCGCGGACACGCAGAACACAGTGACATTCAAGCGGCGCAAGGGCACGCCCGCGCCAAAACGCGAAACCGAATTGTTGATCATGGTCACGCCCCGGCTGACCACGCCGACGAATTGAGGGGGGCTGCCCTCAGGTGGCGATAGCCAACCGGACAGCGGCGGTGTTTTTCGTCCATAATCGGAATTTAAGGGATTGGGCTTAGACTGCCCTGAAGTTGGTACATGTGTGCGTCACTCACATAAGAGCGGCGGATTGTTGTGTTCAGTATGGTTGGGTCGCCGGTTGAACCGGTGCGTTGTCATGAAGAAGTTTTTTGCCGAGTCCGCTCTGGCCAATCTTGCCCTGATCGCGTTCATCTTCGTCTATTTTGTGGTCGAGCGTTTTTTCGGGGCCCAGGGCAAATATGCGTTCGCACTCGTCGCCATCATTGGCGCCAGCGCATACGCCTACAAACGTTGGCGCGACAGCAAGGACACCTTGCAGCGCAGTTCCACGTTCGACGACTGAAGGCTGCGAGACGGCCGGGCGCACGGCCCGCACCGCCATCATATAGCCCGCAGCATAGAGCGCGCTGCGCCCTCAGCGCCGTCTGCCGCCACCGCGGCCCTGAAAGCCGTGGAACCTCTGCGTTGTCGGGCGCTGCCATCCTCCGCCATAGCCGCCACGGAACTGGTGCTGACGCGCCTGGTGTAACTCGTTGCCGCGCCGCCGCGCGGCTTGCTGGCGGTTGAGGGTTTGCTGTGTGCTTTGCGGCGGGGCCTTGGGTTTTTTCTTTTGTGTCGAAGTCGGCGGCTTCTGTTTGAGCGATTGCCACCCCTTGTCCCCATGTTGCTGCCATTTGCCCTTCTGGTTGCGGAACACGTCGCCGTTCTGGTTGGCGAAAAGGTTGTTCTGCTGCTTGCCGCTGCCCTTCCGCCAGTTGCCAGGTGCCGTGGCGGTATTGCGCGTTGCCCACCGGTTGGTCGGCGTCACATATTTGCGGTTCCAGGACGTGTAAACATGGCCGTCGATGATGCCCGCGCGGTAGACATTGCCGTCGGGGCCCCTGACGGCGGCATAGGCGCCCTGGTTGTACGGGCCCCAGGCCACGCCGCCACGCACATAACCGCCGGTATTCTTGTTGTAGATGCCGCCGGCGGCGATGCCGCCATAAGGGCCGTAGGCGCGTCCCCAATGAGCGTCGAAGGTGCCGCGTCCAGGTACATAGTAGGTGCCCGAACCGTAGGTCACATGCCAGGGCCGGTAGATCGGCGGCCGCCCGGGCCGATAGACCCAGTAAGGGCGATAGTACCAGCCGGTGCCGTAAACATAGGTACCCCAGGCCGGGAAGCCCCACAGATAACCGCCGGTGTAGCCGTAAACCACATACTCCGGCGTGCTGTCGTAAACCCGCACATAAGTGGCGTTGTAAACGGGTGATGACGGCGGCATCTTGTAGATGTCGTCGGGAACCTTGTCGGCGGGCACAAACGGTCCGTTCGGCGTGACGCCGACAAACCAGACACCCTTGTAGAGCACATAGTATTTCTCGCCGACGAGAATGACCGTGTAGTTCGAGTTCACCGCATATGCGAGTTTCGTGCCCTTGATGGGTTCAAACTTGGGCTCGCCGAAATAGGTCACGTCGACGGTGACCGCCTTGCGGTCCACCCGCGCGGTCGTCGGAATGGCGGCCTGCAGCCGTGCTTCATCGCTTTCCGAGGTGCCGGGGATGGATGAGCGCACGACCGAGTAAGGCTGGCCGTCAGGGATCAGCAGGAAGGCATCGGGCAGGCTGTCGGTCGCGAAGATCCACGGCCCTTTCTGGAGGTCCTCGCTCCTGAACCATCGCCCCGAGGTTAAAAAGTACCAGCTCTTGTTGGGTGGATCGAAAAAGACGTCCGTATTGGCGTTGGAAACCCATTTGAGCCTGGTGCCCGGGATCGCCTTCAGCTTGGGCGCCCCCTTGATGACAATGAGTTCGGCCGGCTTGTCGCTCACATAGACGACCGGCGCCGCGCCACCTTCAAAGGGCTGCGGCGGCATGGCTTCATGGGCCTGCTTCCAGTTGTCGTCCTTCGGCAGCCCGGACAGTGCAGCGGGCAGGCTCTTGACCGCGGTCCAGGGACCCTTGATGTCAGACGCGGATACCCACGACTTGCCGATGCGCAGATAGTAGACGGGCGGTTTGCCGGTGACGATCAGATCCCAGTTCGTGTTGACCACGAATTCGACGCCTTCAGTCCCCTTGACCGGTGCGGTCGTCGGTTTGCCGTTGGTCTGGAGCAGAACAGCGGGTTTTTCCGAAACGAAGATGGGAGGTGCCTCTGTCGAAAGCCCCTTGATGTCCTCTGAGCGTTGGTAATCGGAGTAGCTTGCGCGGAAACGCGTCAGCGACAGGGTGAGTGGCCGGACCGGCAGTAGCGAACCGATTTTCACCGCGACATCCGACAACTCGTTTCGTGACAGCGTTGAGAAGTTCACGTTGGTGACCGCGATATTGGTCAGTGCGATCTTGTCGCTTTCCTGGTTGGCAGACGTGTTCGCGGTGATGGTGATGACGCCAAAGGCCGGTTTCTTGGCGCCCTTGGGGCGGTATTCGCTGGCGATAAGCGCCGTCGTCTTCTTGAAATTCGGCCATTTGGTAACCTGGGGCTGGTGCAGCGTCAGGGATGACCCGTCCGGTGTTTGGAAACTGCGTGGCCACTTGCCTTCAAGCTGCGGCTTATCGCCCGCGCCGGACTGGGCCATAGCGGGAAGGCTGAAACCGGCCGCGAGGAAAGCTGCCATCACCAAAAACAAGAACGGCCGCCAAACGATTGGGACCGCGAACATGCGCATGGGGGGGTTGGTCATTGTGAACTCCGCGTCAGCTTGGAGATTATCTGAAACCTATTTGTGCTTTGTTTTGTGAACTCTGCGGGCATTGTTGCAGTCAATTGTGACGGGACATGGTTGGCGGCGGCCCGTTTGGCGACTTCACGCACACACGCCGCCGGCTCCAAACACGTGGGTACCGATTACGCAAAAAAGCTCGGTCTCCTAATTCCCCGGCATTTTGAGCGTTTCTGCCGCGAAGACGTCTTCGAGCGTCAGGAGCCGTTGTGACAGATGTTGTTCATGGGAGTAGCGGAACAGGGTTTCCAGTTCTGCCCGATTTTCCTCAGCGCCATAGGACCAGTAGTTCTCGCCCATCAGGGTTTTGGTTTCCGCAAAATCGGCCGCATAAAAGGGCAACATCAACGTGCTGGATGAATACTCGGCCATCTGCTGGAGCTCGCCATAGGCGATGTT
>DEIT01000160.1 GCA_002352635.1 Hyphomicrobiaceae bacterium UBA2767
AAAAATGCCGTCGGAAAGGGAAAAGCTTGGGGGTTTCTCGGCCGGGCCAACGCCAAGCACGCCCTGGGCCGGCACATTATTGGAATTTGCCGGTTTCAGGTCGCCCGAAGGTATGAATTTATGAGGATGCAGCACGAATTGATTACGCCAACACGAAGAGCCCGCAGGCTCCACAAAATACATTGATCCAGCTAATCAGGTTTTGCTTGAGAAACCCTTACCTTCCGGGCAATCAATTGAGCGTCCAAAGGAAGTGGTATAGTTTTCCTATAAACAATCACAATAGGAGAGCGTTTTGACTGACCCCCACAGCTCATCTGCCGGCGAATTGATTGAAGACACGGTCGTGCCTGCATGTGCACCGTGGAGCGCTGAATTGCGCAAGGGGGATGTGCTGCGCATTGTCGATCTCGAAGGACAACAGGCGGTCGATCTCCTGTGCTACAACCTTCAGGATCGCGCCGAGCGATACAACGCGGCGAACACGATAAAGCTCAACAACAATATCTATCTTGAAAAGGGAACGTCGCTCTATTCGGTGCGGGCGCGGCCCCTGATGACGATCGTGGCCGATACCTGCGGCTCGCACGACACTCTCTATGGCTGCTGTTCGGTTGAAATCGACCGTGTACGCTTCAACAAAGCGGATGTTTCAGGCGGCTGCCAACAGAATTTCGAGAAGGAACTGGCCAGGCACGGCATGGATGAACGCGACATTGCAGCGAACGTGAATTTCTTCATGTATGTGCCGGTGCGCGAAGACGGCAGCATCGCCATCGCTGACGGAAAATCGAAACCCGGCGACTATGTGGACCTGCGTGCCGATATGGACGCTCTCGTTGTCGTTTCCAATTGTCCCGAACGCGACAACGCGGCAGCGGGTTACGAACCGACGCCGGTCCGAATGATCATCACGCGGCCGACAACGCAAAATTCATAAGAGCGGCGGAAAGACCCGAAATGACAGACGGTGACGCGTCCCAGGAATTCCTGAACATCAATGTGGGACCATTCGCGTTCAAGGGTCGTATGGAGCTCCAGCGCGCGCCGAAGACTTGTGTCTGGTTCCTCAAAACCTTGCCATTCGAGAACAGCGCCATTCATGGACGCTGGAGCGGGGAAGCGGTGTGGATACCACTTGGCGATTTCGACACCGGCCTCACTTTCGAGAACCATACGTCACATCCTTCGCGCGGCGACCTGTTGCTTTATCCGGGCGGTTACAGCGAGACTGAGATCCTGTTCGCCTACGGCAGCACCCGATTTGCCAGCAAGATGGGACAGCTCGCCGGGAACCATTTCATCACGATCATCGAGGGCCTCGACCAGCTTGAGGCGATGGGTGAGATGGTTCTGCGTGAGGGCGCACAGAAGATTTCTTTTACAGCCATTTGAGACTTATCGCCCCCAGACCGCGAATTGCGATCTCGGCATTTCGCCGCGGCAACTTAGAGCTTCGTCAGGCTGAGCAATCCGCAAATAGGACGTAGTCAAACAAATTCCAAAACCGCAAAACCGTTGCGATAAGCAAGGCGCTTAAGCTTCTGAACCATCGGGGTTTTGGCAATGCAGTCGACCAGCGCATCGTCCAATTTTTGCCCGTCATACTGGCGAAAAGTGATCGCCGTTCCTATCTGGTAGTCAACACAGATGGAGGAATGAGCATATGTCCAGACTCTCTGTATTGCTTGGAATAGGACTACTGTTGATCGGCACGTCGGGCGCGCTGGCCCAACAGACTGAACCGGCCGCGAAGCCCGCACCGGTCCCGGTCAAACTGCACACCGGTCCCACCTACGAATACGTGCAGCAAGCCGCGTCCATGAAGTTCGACGGCACCAACATGACTTTGAACGGATTGGCGCCCTCAACGATCTTTTTTAGTGACTCGCCTTACCGGTTGGCCGGAGCCGTCGACCAGAAGAAGTTCACCGGTCTCTGGAAAGGGAACGGACCCTTTGCGAGCTCACCCCCCAACGCGGCGCTCAGCGTGCTGGGAAAACCCGGTGACGTTCCGGTTATCGTCGAGTTGACGTCGGCGCAGGTCGATGGCGACGGCATCAAATACGGCGTGAAGACCATTTCCGGAAAACTGCCCGACAGCGCCGAGAATGTAGCGCTGTTTATCGATCACGTTGGCCGGCGCGCCGGCACCTTCCGTGTCGGCAATACGCGGGTGGGTTACGTTCGCCACCCGTATCACCCGCTTCCGGGGCCCTATTGCTATCACGCCCCGCAGGCGCCTGAGTGCCGCTATCTGCACCCCTATCACCCATACCAACCCTATCATCCCATATACCGCCCGTATCCCTACCATCCGGCTGCTATCGCGGGCGCGGCAGCGGCCGGTGCCGCTGTCGGTGCGGCAGTGGCGAGCCAGCCGCAACCAGTGGTCTATGTCTATCCGATCCCCGGAGGTCCGCTCCCGGCAAACTGCTACATCAACAGCAGCCATACGCGCATGATCTGCTCCGTGCCAATCAAGCAGTAATGCTGGCATAGAAGTTATCGAGCCCGCCGCCGCCAATCGCGGTGGCGGGCCGGTTCACACGGAAACCTCTGAATTCCGCGATTTTTGCGCCACAACATCACGCGAAAGACGACCCCTAGGCCGCAAGCTGTCGTTTCAGCGTCTCGCCCCGGTAACTGAGCGCCTCGGCGATGTGAATGCGGGCGACCCGTTCCACGCCATCGAGATCGGCAAGGGTACGCGCAACCCGTAACGTGCGGTGATAGCCGCGCGCGGACAGCCTGAGTGTCTCCGCCGCCTCCCGCAGAAGCGCCATCCCTGCCTTATCGGGTGCGGCCACCTCTTCCAGAAGCGGACCGGCGCAATCGGCATTTGTGCGCAACCCCTTCGTATCGAGCACGCCATAACGCTCCACTTGCACTTCGCGCGCGGCGAGAACCCGGGCACGCACCGCCTCGCTCCCTTCCGACGGTGCCGGCGTAATCAGATCGGATGCCGTGACTGTCGGAACCTCGATCTGCATATCGATACGGTCCAGCAAAGGCCCTGACACCCGGGACTGGTATCGCTCAGCGCAATTCTTGCCCTGGCCACAGGCAAAGCCCGGCTCGCCCGCGCGCCCACACCGGCACGGGTTCATTGCAGCGATAAGCTGGATGCGCGAGGGGTAGGTGATGCGGTGATTGGCCCGGGCAATAACGGTCTCGCCCGACTCAATCGGCTGACGCAGGGCGTCGAGCACCTGCGGGGTGAATTCCGGTAACTCGTCAAGAAACAGGACGCCGAGATGCGCAAGCGCCACCTC